>CAMNHD010000228.1 GCA_946538875.1 uncultured Treponema sp. | reverse complement strand
CAGGCTTCTGGGCACCCTGCGCCCGTGTGGTGGAAGTTGGCGGCGTAAAGAAAGTACGCATGTACTATGACATTGTTGTGGACAACTACATTGGTAACGGAAAGGCTGCCTCCAACACTGATGATTTTGATGGTACATGGACTGAAAGGGCATTCATTGGAGTTGCAGAAACAACTGACCCCAACGGAGGTGCTTCTGCATGGACTGACCTGGGCTTTGTGCTTTGTTCTTCAAGCGACAGAGGAAAGGACGGTTACCAGAGGGATTCTACCAGTGACTGGAACGGATACTTTTACTTCAATGCGATAGACCCTACTTACTTTATTGATGATGACGGCTCCCATTGGATGATTTACGGTTCATGGCATTCAGGCTTTGCACTGGTGCGCATAAACCCCGCCACAGGTAAGGTTGCCGCCGTGGACGGTGACGACTATCTGACCGGAAACGTGACGGGTGACTTTGAGATGGGGCTTCCGTGGTCGCCGAACGGAACACGGTCTGCTCCTCTTCCGGCTGAACTGATTGCCCAGGGGTATGGAACAAGAATCTATTCCCGCAACCCCGCATCAAGATGGCAGGGAAGTGAAGGTCCTGAACTGATAAAGAAAGACGGTTACTACTGGCTCTTCTTTGCAAACGACGAACTGGACGTTCCATACCATACCCGTGTTGTAAGGGCTTCCAAGATAACAGGTCCTTACTATGACATTACCGGAAGGAACTTCACTTCCTCTGGCAATGGTTACCCGATGCCTATAGTCACGCACCCTTACAAGTTTAATAATGAGGACAATGGTCTCGGTTCGTGCTATGGATGGGTTGGAATAAGCCACTGCGCTGTTTTCCAGGATGATGACGGAGACTGGTACTACATGAGCCAGCAGAGGTTACCGGCAAATGTGGGCGGGAACGAATATTCAAATGCGGTCATGATGGGCGGGGTAAGACGGCTGGTATGGACACCTTCCCAGGCTGGCGGAACTGACTTGTGGCCAATTGCTCTCCCTGAGCGCTATGGTGGAGTACCCGACAGCTACATGGGTGGCTCTGTTTCTGAAAGCGAGATACCTGGAATCTGGCAGCACATAAACCTTGCGTACACCAAGAATAAGATGGATGAAGCCTCAGAACTTGAGCTTTCCGCTGACTACAGCATGAGTGGAGCGCTTACCGGTACATGGAGCTTTGACGAAGCGACCCAGACCCTTACCTTCTCGCTGGAAGACGGAACTGCGGTAACTGTGGCGGTGCGCCGTGAAGTTGACTGGGAACTTAAGTCCCGCACCCCGACCCTTGTCTATGCCGGAACACAGGAAACTCTTGGTAAGACGTACTGGGGCAAGCAGGATGAACCGGAAAACCAGATTGAAACTGTCACTCTTCCTTACACTGCGGTAAGCGGAGTGGTGGGAAAGGACACAAATGTCCCAAGGCTTGGAAATGCGGTAAGCAGTTCAACCGGTGTTTCGCTTAGTTTTAAAATTAAAAACTATACCTCCGACCTGAGCATGGTTTTCTGCCTGACCAACGCAAATATAGGGCTTCCCACTATGCACTATAGGCCAAACGGCGGTATCACCGGTGAATCTACCGGCTGGGCTGCAAATATCATTGCAAATGGAGTTTCGCCTGAGGCAACTTATGACGGCACAGAACCCTGGACAATCTTTAAAAAGGGAACAGATGAAATCTTTGTGACGGTAAGCTGCAACACTGACGGAAGCATTGTGTATTATCTTGATGGTACGGCGGTGGTTTCGTATCCGGCAGAAAGTACATTCGATTCCTCTTCCACTGTGAAGATTTCTGATGTCTGTGCGAACATAATTTCCGACATTTCATCTTTTGGAATGCTTGTGCATACTGCAACTGACTGGGCTAGTGCAGGTGATGATAACGAAGCGTACACTATGACGGATCTTGTGATTTCTTCGGCAGTGGACGCAGGTGGTGCACAGGAGCTATACACAACTTACGCTAAGTGAACGGGTGCTGCAAGGAAACCACTTTGACAAAATGCAAACTCAAAGTGGCTGCCGGTGGCGTTCACGGCCAGATTAAAAAGAAAAAAAAAGGCCCGTACTGCCTGGAAAAAATCCTGCGGTACGGGCTTTCTGTTTTGATTCTGCTGTGGATTATTCTGCGTCTGGAGCGATGACTCCGTTGTAGACAGCCTGGATTTCTGCGGCTGAGAATCCGCGGTTTGCAACAAGGATTTCATCCATTGCTCCTTCAAAGAGTGGATCCGGCAACCAGTTTGAGCGGCCGATGTAGATTCCCTGGGCGTCTGCGGCAATGTCTGCGATTGTGGACTCTGTGTCTTCTTCCTGCGTGAGCTTGCCGTTGATGTAGAGCGCAAGTTTTCCGTTGCCAAGTGTCGCGGCCACGTGTGTCCATTTGCCTGGCATCGGCAGCGGGCAGCGGACTACTGTACCGCCTTCGATGTTGAGACCCATCAGGTTCGCTGAGCGGCCGTCGTCACAGAGGAAGATGTCCTGTCCCGGCTTGGCGTTTCCAAAGTCAAAGATGCGTGCCCAGACTTTCCAGTTGCTTGGCTTGACCCATGCTGCGACTGTGAGGCCTTCACCTTCAAGGACATCGCTTTCCAAAGTGATGAATTCGTCGCCTGACGTAAAGTCCAGTGCGTTGCCGTTCTTGCCTTTGGTGAGTTTTGAGCCGTCGAGGGCTGATGAATATACGTTCTGACCGTATCCTGAGTGGTCGATTATTTCGTTGTCTTCAATTGAATCTTCGTCGAAGGTGTAGTAACCTACGACCCCTGAGTCGTCCGTGATGGTGAACGGTGTGCTACCTGCTGAACGGGCTGCTCCACTGCCTGAACCTGTGGCTCCGGTTGAAGCGCATCCGGCGGCGGCGAGCGAAAGGGCGGCTGCTGCGGTAAGGCTGAGTGTTGTTCTTACGATTTTTTTCATACAATTTTCCTCCAGTTATTACTGATATGAATTGGTATTATTTGAAATGCCGGCTGTAGCTTTCCTTTCAGGATTGGCCGGCACCAGTGAATTTATTGTAAATCCATTTTTTTGATAATGCAAATCTTTTTTTACTTTTTTCAATATATATCAAATCTGTTTGATATTTTGAGGCTGTGGAGGAGAAGTGGTACTGTGTGGGGCAGGTATCAATTTACCCTCCTGGAAAAAATTGAATCCACGAATTTTGCTGTGCAAAGTTTGTGCTTCCCCCATAGTACGTCCATGGTGCTGTTGGCCGGACACCCGCACACACCTCAAAACACCGCACACACCGCAAAATACCGCAAAACTTCTCATAAAAGTTGATATACTCCCAAAAAAATCAAAATAACTCTTGCCTTGTGGGAAAAGTGAGTTTATAATTATTATATCCCCGCAGACAGGGGACGCTAATTTTTTAGGAGGAAGATAAGAAATATGAAGAAACTTATTTCAGGAATTGTTGCTGTTGCCGCTATGGCTTTGATTATGGGATGTGCCACAACCGGTCCTGCCGGAGCCGCCACTTCCACTGGTGCCGCAAAGGCAGCCGCAAAGGTCGGGCCGGATATCGAGACCCTGCATGTTGGTCTGGGTGCGGAAAATGTCCTGAACGTGACCAAGGTTACTGTGAACGGCGAAGAATATGATGACATGGTATGGGATTACTTCAAGCCTTCTTCATGGAATGCAGTCGGAGAATTCCTTGCCGAGACACTGGAAAAGGGTGACGAGATTGAGTTCACCTTCAACCAGCTCAACCCCGGCCAGAATCCGTGGAACACCTGGGCAATCGCCGTGTGGGCAGACGAGGATTCCCCAAAGGATGCAAAGGGTCAGTTCATGAGAGCCGACACATGGCTGAACTCTTCAACCGATGCGGGCTTCAAGGGTGGCCTCTGGGCTCCTGGAAATCAGCCCGGCAACTTTAAGTTTGAAAAGGGTCA
>CAMNHD010000227.1 GCA_946538875.1 uncultured Treponema sp. | reverse complement strand
CTTGGCTCCGGCCGGACACACATTCATCTGCGAACTGAATGACGCAGGCGGTGTCCAGGCAGTGCTTGCAGAACTTGCCAAGAAAAACCTGATAAACACCAGTCTGATTACCGCAACCGGAAAGACAATTGCAGAAAACATCAAGGGTGTAAGGAACCGCAACCCGGAAATCCTGCGCCCTATAGAAAATCCCTTCTCACCCAACGGCGGCATCGCAATCCTCTTTGGAAACCTTGCGCCTGACGGGACTGTTGTAAAGAGATCCGCCTGTGCCAAGGAACTCATGCTCCACACAGGACCTGCACGTGTATTCAATGATGAAAGCGAAGCAATGGAAGCTGTTCAAAAGCAGGACATCCATCCAGGCGACGTCGTAGTAATCCGCTACGAAGGACCAAAGGGCGGCCCCGGAATGCGCGAGATGCTTGCAGTGACAGCCGCACTGGCCGGTCAGGGGCTCGACAAGCAGGTTGCACTGATTACCGACGGACGCTTTTCAGGAGCAACACGCGGTGCATCCCTTGGCCACTGCTCACCGGAAGCTGCCGACGGCGGCCCGATTGCCTTGGTTCAGGAAGGTGACAAAATCACCCTCGACATCAACAACTACAAGATTCACCTTGACGTAAGCGATGAGGAACTTGCCAAGCGCAGGGCTGCATGGAAGGCCCCGGCACCAAAAGTGAGCCACGGTTACCTGGCCCGCTATGCAAAGCTGGTCTCCTCCGCCGACAAGGGAGCAATCCTCCAGTAGACAAAAAATAGAGGAATTCCGGAGCGTATAGTTTACAAGACTTCCTCTGAAGACAAAAAAAACTGCCCGCCTGCACAAGACATGCCGACGGACAGTTTTTTTTTGCATGGAGCAAGTCTTTCCGGCCGACTTCCGCAAGCCGGCTTTCAACTGTTTCCACGATTAGTTTCCGCTAGTTCAATTCCTTTTTCCAGAGACCGTGCTTGTTGCAGAGCTCGTACACTGCAAGGGCCTTGTCGTCACAGAGCACAAACTTTGCGCAGGGCTTTTCTCCAGGCAGAAGGTTCTTTCTCTGTCCGCCCTTCTCAGTCTCCACATATATCCATTCAATATAGTGGTCCGCTTCCATAGGATGCTCCACTGAGCCCACAGTGACTGTAAGCACATCACCCTCCTGTGCCACCACAGGAACATGTTTCTCAAAGGCAGCATCAGTGGTATTTGCCTTGAGTTCCTTGAGAGGCTCACCGCAGCAGCTGACGCCAGGACACTTTGGGTTCACGATTGTCAGCACCTGTCCGCATTTTGGACATCTGTAGAATTTTGTTTCCATAAATTATTCTCCTTATAAAATCAGAATGCGTTTTCCAAAACCTGTTCAGCCCTGGTAATCGGAATAAAGGTTATTCCATCCTTTACATGCTCAGGAATTTCATCCAGGTCCCGCACATTTGCCTGCGGAATCAGAATAGTCTTGATTTTGTTGCGCTTGGCCGCCACAGTCTTTTCCCTAAGTCCTCCGATAGGAAGCACCTGTCCGGTAAGGCTCAGTTCTCCCGTCATGGCAAGATTCTGCTTGATTTTCCTGCCGGTAATCAGGGAATAGAAAGTAGTCACCATTGTCACACCTGCTGAAGGACCATCCTTTGGAGTTGCGCCCTCAGGAATATGCAGATGGATAGTATGCTTTTCAAACCATTCGCTGTCCTTGATTCCCTTTGCAATGACATACTGCTTTACCCAGTTAATGGCAATCTGGGCACTTTCCTTCATCACATCGCCCATCTGACCAGTAAGCTGCAGGCCTCCCTTGGAAGACTCAAAGGCAATGCTTTCCAAAAGAAGCGTGTCTCCGCCCATACTGGTCCAGGCAAGACCAATGGCAGTTCCCGGAACAGAAGCGGTCTTTATCTGGCTTTCATCAAACACAGCCTTTCCAAGATACTTGCGCACTTCAGGAACATCTATAGTAAAGGACTTCTTTGCAAAAGCGGCGGAAATCTTTGCGGCCTCGGCAGCAGAAACCTTTTCCTGTTCTATAAGAAGACGCTTTTCCTTTTCCTCCGCACTGTTCTTGACAACATCCACGGAATCCTTTTCCTTTGAATCCCCCTTAAGCTCCTTCACAGCAGCCACGGAAGCCTTCTTGGGTTTTGAAACCACTCCGTCAGGAATATCATCAATGGTAGGGAACTTTACCGGAGGATTTGTCTTTTCATATTCCTCCACAAGCTCCTTCACAAGCTTACGGTTGATTTTGTCAATACACTTCTCGTAGTTGCGCACCCCGGCCTCGCGCGCATATTCAGTCGCAATCAAGGCAAGAGCCGCCTTTGTAAACTTTACCTGCGACTTCTTGAAACCGTTCTTCACAAGATTCTTCGGAACCAGATACTTCCTTGCAATCTCGATTTTTTCCTGGTCAATATACCCCGACAGCTTGATGATTTCAGCCCTGTCCAAAAGCGGCTGCGGAATCGTGTCCAGGGTGTTGGCAGTAAGAATAAAGAATACACTGCTTACATCAAACGGCAGGTCAAGGTAAGTGTCGCGGAAGTTCACATTCTGCTCAGGATCAAGCACCTCAAGCAGGGCCGCAGAAGGATCCCCCTGGTTGGAGGCATTCATCTTGTCAACCTCGTCAATCATAAACACAGGAGCCTTGCTCTTTGTGATTTTAAGCCCCTCAAGAATCTGACCAGGCATGGCACCCACGTAAGTTCTGCGGAAGCCCTTGATTTTTGCCTCGTCATGCTCACCGCCAACAGAGAATCTAAAGAAAGGCTTGTGCATAGCAGTTGCAATGGAACGCCCCACACTAGTCTTACCGACACCGGGAGGTCCCACGAGAATCAGGACAGAGCCCTTGCCATCATGCTTAAGCTTTCTTACGGCAAGGTACTCGATTATCCTTTTCTTGACATCCTCAAGACCGTAGTGGTCCTTTTCAAGAACAGCCTTGGCTTCCTCAAGATTATAATTCTCCACAGGGCGGTCAAGCCACGGAAGGGACGTCACCAGTTCAAGATAATTCCTTGTATAATTGTATTCCGGATCATGGGGATCAAGGAGCTGGAACTTCTGCAGCTCGCTCTCAACAGCTTCCTTAACCTCGCCCGTAAACTTGAACGAGTCAATCTTGGCCTTGAACTTCTGGTAGTCATTTGTCCTTGGATCCGAAGTCATGCCAAGTTCTTCCTGAATTGACTTCATCTCCTCGCGCAGAAAATAATCCCTCTGGTTCTTCTCGACCTTTTCGTTCAGTTCATTTTGAACACGCTTCTGAACCCTTAGGATTTCCTGCTCCTTTTTGATATAGACAAGAACCTTCTCCATGCGTTCCCGGACATTAAGCGTCTCCAGAACCTTCTGCTGCTCTTCCTTCTCCACGTTCAGAATCGAAGCAATAAAATCGGCAATCTTTCCAGGATGGTCGATATTCACCATGTTAAGGCGCATTTCCTCGCTGAACATAGGATTATTGTCGCTCACTTCCTTCATTTCGCTAAGAAGGGCGCGGGTCAGGGCCTTGACCTCAAAAGTGTCGTCCTCGGTATCCTCAAGATAGTCAACCGCCGCCACCATAGGCTGCTTTTTGCTCAGAGCCTTGCGGATCTTGAAACGCTCCACAGTCGAAACAAAAACATTCACCCCGCCGTCAGGAAGGTTTATTTTTCTGATGATGCGGGCAACAGTTCCCACATCGTAAACATCGGCAAGAGAAGGATTCTCCACATCATTCTTGAGCATCACAAGACCAATAAAACCGGATTCATTCGCAGCCTGTTCCAAAGCCTTGGTGTCATCGTTATTGCTGATCATCAGCGGCGTAAAGATTCCGGGGAAAATCGGCCGTCCGCCGATCGGTATGATATAGAGTTTATTTGGTAATTCCATTTCAGCAGGCACAGAAATCAAATCTTCGACAGTCCTTTTGTCAGAAGTTTCTTT
>CAMNHD010000226.1 GCA_946538875.1 uncultured Treponema sp. | reverse complement strand
TGCTGTCATCAATGCGATGCGTGATAAAATTGTAGAGCTTGGCGGTGAAGTTCTCTTTAACCGGAGATGCTGCGGTTTTGTGACTGAGGGTCAGGGGAGCTCTCTTGCGCTTAGGGGTGTGCGCGTGGTGGAAACTTTGACCGGGGCGGAATCTGTTGTGGAAGCTGATGCGGTTCTTCTTGCGACGGGGCATTCTGCTGGTGACGTTTATATGGAGCTTGCGCGGATTGCACCGGAATCTCTTGAGGCCAAGACTTTCGCGGTTGGGGTCCGGGTGGAGCATCCACGGGCTTTGATTGATTCGATTCAGTATCATAATCAGGCGGATGCAAGGTCGCTTGGTGCTGCTGAATACAGGTTCACGACTCAGCAGGACGGGCGCGGGGTGTACAGTTTCTGCATGTGTCCCGGAGGCTTTGTTGTGCCTAGTGCCAGTGGTCCGGATCAGATTGTTGTGAACGGTATGTCGGCTGCGGGGCGTAATTCTGCTTGGAGCAATGCGGCGGTTGTTGTGGAAACAAGGCCTGAGGATATTCCTTTGGAATTTGTGGAACGGGCTGAGAAGGAGTTTTCCTGTTCGGCTGTCGCGGGGCTTTTATGGCGGACGGAACTGGAACGGCTTACTGCGTCCAAGGGTGTGGGGCAGAAGGCTCCGGCTCAGCGGATGGTGGATTTTCTGGCGGGAAGGCTCAGTGCCACCCTTCCTGATTCCAGTTATGCGCCGGGGCTTGTTTCTTCGGATTTGGATAGTTGGCTTCCTGAACAGATTTCCTTGCGCTTGAAAAAGGCTTTTGTGGAGGTTGATTCAAAGATGCATGGGTATGTTTCGCCTGATGCGCTTTTGATTGCGGCTGAGACACGGACCAGTACCCCTGTGCGTATACTTAGGGACAAGGTAAGCGGCGAGTCTCCGTGTATTGCAAATCTTTTTCCGGCTGGCGAGGGTTCTGGATACAGTGGCGGAATTGTGAGTTCTGCAATGGATGGAATCAAGCAGTGTGCGCTTATTGCTGAGCGGCTGAGGGGGGAGTAGGCTGAGCGGGGGCGCGCAAGCGGTGCGGCTCTGGTAAGCGGGCGTGGGTTTGCTCAAGCGGCACGGCTCTGGTAAGCGGGCCGGGGTTTGCGCAAGCGGCACGGCTCTGGTAAGCGCGTACTCTTTTGCGCAAGCGGCACGTTACCACTAAGCCTGCGTAAATTGAATCAGATTACTTTACCCCTTTTCCACTTTCCATGGACGAATCGTATGATAAAGAAGGTTGAGCGGACAATCCAGTCACAGACCATAGAAAGCCACGTGCCAACCGCACCGTAACTGTACGGCCAATCCATAAGTGCAACCAAACCGCAGATGCCTGTCCTTGCAAAAAGATAACTCATACCAACGCGGATTGTCCACATACTGAGCATGGAAACAATCATTGTAAAGTTTGAATCACCGGCCGCGCGGAGTGCATTGGGCAGTGAGAACGAAAGGGGCCAAATCAGCATACCGAACACACCGTGACACATAAGCATCCACCAGGCCATGTCAGTACTTGTTGCGCTAATATTGTAAAAGCTTAAAATCCATTTTGCAGAAAGCAGCAGAGGTATGTTCAGCACAATCATTGCGGCATAGGCTATAAACATAAGTTTCTTTGTGTAATAAGCGGCCTGGTCAGTCTTGAGCGCACCCATGCATTGTCCAACTACGGTCAGCATGGCAAGTCCTACGGCAGCTCCCGGGAGAACCTCGAATGCGGCTATGGTATTTGCGGCGGCATTTGCCGAGATTGCTTTGGTTCCGAATGTTGCGACAAGTGAAAGAACAAGAATTTTTCCAAACTGGAATGCTGAGTTTTCAAGACCGTTTGGTACTCCAATCTTTAGAATACGGACAACCAGTTTCCAGTCCCATTCAAAATGAAAAATTCCTCTTATGGAAATGCTTTCATCTTTTGAGCCAGGCTTGATTCTATAAAGGAGTACAAGAAGTACCACTGCGGCAGCCATCCTTGAGACTAGTGTGGGGATTGCAACGCCTTCAACACCGCTGTGCATTCCGTAAATCATAATTGCATTTCCACCGATGTTGATTATGTTTACCAGGAGGGCAACTGCCATGCTGATTTTGGAATTTCCTCTTGCGCGGAACAATGCCGCCGAAGCGTTGTACAATGCGATTCCCGGCAGTGCAATGAGTGTGTAGAAGAAATATTTTTGACTTGCCGCCATCACGTCGGTTTCTATGGAGCCGAACACAAGTCTCAGCAATGGTTTGCGGACTGGCAGCCCGATAGTCACGATTAAAAGCGAGACAGCAACCATTGTGTAAAGTAGTTGACGGGCTGTCTTTGCGGACATTGATTTGTCGCCTCTCCCGATGTACTGGGAACAGACAACAGTGCCGCCTGTGGCTAGTGCCGCAAAGATATTTGTAAGAAGGACATTTATCTGGTCAACAAGGGAAACGCCGCTGATTGCACTCTCGCCGTGTGAGGAAACCATTATGATGTCTGCGATTCCAAGTGTTATCTGGAGAAGTTGCTCCACCATCAGTGGCCAGATGAGCCGCCATAAATCTTTATTTGAAAAAAGTCTTTCCTGTGGTTTTTCCATATTTGCCTACATCTTGTCACAGAGGCGAGTGTTTGTAAAGCGGGTGGAGGTTTGCGCAAGCGGCACGGCTCTGGTAAGCGGGCGGGTGTTTGCGCAAGCGGTGCGGCTCTGGTAAGCGGGCGGGGGTTTGTGCAAGCGGCAATGCTCTGGTAAGCGCGTACTCTTTTGCGCAAGCGGCACGCCACCACTAAGCCTGCGTAAACTGAATCAGATTACTTTACCCCTTTTCCACTTTCCATGGACGGCCTTATTATGCCCGCCCGCAATCACCGGCCCCCGTCACTGGCTGATAACAGCGTTCAAAAATTGCTGCAGGCGCGGACTCTTTGGCTGAGTGAAAATCTGTTCAGGCGTACCGCTTTCTTCAATAATTCCTTCATCCATAAACAGAACCCTGCTGGCCACCTCGCGTGCAAAGCCCATCTCGTGCGTCACAACCGCCATGGTCATTCCGTCTTCGGCAACTTCCTTCATAAGAGTGAGAACTTCACCGACCATCTCCGGGTCAAGAGCAGAAGTAGGTTCGTCAAACAGAATCATCTTGGGATTCATCGCAAGAGTTCTTACAATTGCAATACGCTGCTTCTGTCCGCCGGAAAGCTGAGCCGGATATGCGTCGGCCTTGTCAGCAAGACCAATACGGTCCAGCAGAGAAAGAGCATTTTCGTAGGCTTCTTCCTTGGTCTGTTTTTTTAGCGTGACAGGAGCCAGAGTAATATTCTGCATGACGGTAAGATGCGGAAAAAGATTAAAATGCTGGAACACCATACCCATGTGGGTACGCAGGTCGTTGATGTCAGCCTTGGGCGAAGTTATATCAGTGCCGTCAAAGAAAATCTGTCCCTTGTCAGGAATCTCCAACAGGTTCAGACAGCGTAGGAAAGTACTCTTACCAGCGCCGGAAGGTCCAATGATAACAATTTTTTCGCCGTCATTAATAGTCTCGGAAATATCATTCAGAATAATATTGCTTCCGAATTTTTTAGTCAGGTTTTTAACTTCTATCACTGCGGGCCATCCTTTTTTCCAAGAGGGCAAAAAGCTTAGTAAGCCCCAAGGTCAGAATCAAATAAATCACTGCGCAGGAAATAAGAGGAATCCATGCGTTGTATGTAGAGTTGCGGATATTGTCACAAGCCTTCTGAAGGTCAACAACGGCAATAAAACTCGCAACAGAAGTTTCCTTTATAAGTGTAATGAATTCAGAAGTGAAGGTTGGAAGAATAGTCCTGAACGCCTGCGGCAGAATAATCTTGGTCATAGTCTGCCACCAGCTCAGACCAAGAGAACGGCCTGCTTCCATCTGTCCCTTGTCGACACCCTGAATACCGGCGCGGAA
>CAMNHD010000225.1 GCA_946538875.1 uncultured Treponema sp. | reverse complement strand
ACCCCAAGTCCCCCAGACTTGTACGCTAACCAGCTGCGCTATAGCCCGATGAATGCAGATATTCTACTACAAATCCATATTTTGTTCAAGCCCCACGTGCTGCAGTGCAAAAAAAAAACGGTGCTCCGAGGCTGTCAGAACACCGGTCAAGAACCCGCAGGATGGCTCAAACCCCGCAGCTCCGCATCCCGGAGTCACCTCCAGGAAACTCTATTACCACCCAGGCTTCGAGGGGCCCAAGTTATAGAACAAATCTTAGCCGCGCATTACATGGTATCCTTCTTGTGTAGGATTTCCGCGTGAATCGATTATCTCACGTCCGATAAGCTTAGCAATCTTCAAACACTTCATTATAATACACTCTAGTTAGTAGTCTCTAACTTTAATAAGCTAATAATAACTCAATATAGAATAAAATTCAATATTTTTTAAAAAAGTTTGCAGATTTTTTGTCATTTTTGAATTCTGGGGAAAATATATATATGTATGAAAAACAAAACTAATTATTCACACAAGGCAAAGCCTGACATCAGGGAGCTGACGTTGCAGAACGGCATCTCTTATCCAAGCGACCAGGAACTCATGATGCTTATACTGAACGGGGGAACACGCGACGTGCCTGTAGAAAAACTGGCAGAACAAGTCGTATCGGCGGTGAACGAAAGCTCACCAAAAGACATAATAAGACGTCTTGGCAAAATCACCGGAATCGGTTCTGCAAAGGCGCTGACAGTTGCGGCAGCACTTGAGTTCGGCAGAAGAAGAAGCGGCCACCTGAAGTCTCTTGTCCGAAAGCCCACCGACATTCTGCCCTACATCCAGCATTTTGCGCTGGAAAACAAGGAGCACTTTGTCTGCGCAAGCCTCAACGGAGCACATGAACTGCTTAACATCCGCGTAGTCTCTGTAGGAACCCCAAGCCGCACCCTGATTCATCCCAGGGAAATCTTTGCGGAACCGGTGTCCGAGCACGCGGCGGGTGTCATCTGCTGCCACAACCATCCATTCGGCCCCTGCATACCAAGCGAGGAAGACCTTGAATCCACAAAGCTCCTGCAGGACGCGGCAAATGTTCTTGGAATCACCTTCCTTGACCATCTGATAATCAACCGCGAGACATACTTCAGCTTTCTAGAACACGGCCTTCTCTGAAAAGTGCATAACACAATTTTATGTGCATAACACATTATTATAGCCTTAAAAATTGCAAAGCCGCGCCAAATGGTGTATAGTAAAAGTATGGAAAGTACGTTGAAGAAAATTCTGATTCTGATTGTTTCTCTTGTTTTGGCCGCAAACGCATTCGCTGTAGTCCATACAGCAAATGGTGACGTAGGGGAAATCCCGTCGGATTCAAGCACCAACACGTACTCGGCAAGACCTTCCAACCCGAACCGTCCGGAAAGGCCGGAAAAGAAGAACACCGGCTCACTTTACGTTCACTGCAACGTAAGCGGCGCAAGTGTCTACCTGAACGGCTCATACAAGGGCACCACACCTATAAGAATCAAGGATCTTTCTCCAGGATACTACACCATCAAAGTCACCAAGGAACACTACGACGAAGACAGTTTTTCAGTCCGAGTAAAGTCGGACCGGACAGTTTCAGTACACGCCCACATAGAAGGAATCTACGGCTGGCTAAGCTACAGAGTGACACCTTCAAACGCAAGCATCTACTGCGACGGAACCCTGCTTCACGGAAATCCGGCAGAAGTGGACGAAGGTTACCACACAATCAAGGTACGCGCATTCGGTTACGAGACAGAAAGCGCCTCCGTGTATGTCTGGAGAAGGAGAACCCAGAACATAGAGGTATACCTCAAGCCAGTGGTCTTCCAGATTGGCTCCATAAGCATAAGCCGTGACAAGTTCAATCCGCACCACAACGGAGTGCTCGGCACCGTGGACATACACTTCACCGTAAATGCCCCTGAAACAGGACAGCTGAGCATAAGCGACCAGACCGGGCAGGTGATGGCCTCATGGTCATACTCCTTCTCGACATGGGACTACACCACCACATGGGACGGAACCGACCAGCAGGGCATGCCTGTAAAGGACGGAATCTATACCGCAACTCTCCAAGCCGGCGGACAAACTGCCAGCTGCCGGGTGGCAGTAGACTCATCTCTCACACAGACCCAGCAGACCCTCAGTTTTGACGGAACAGGATTCGGACCGGTGACAACAGCCAGAACTGCCCCTGAAGACTCCCTTATAATACAGTTCCATGCCGGATTCCAGACAAGCCTTGAACCGCTCAATATAGACGCTATTCCATTAGGAGTCCATGTCTCATGGGCACCAACAGACTACCTTGAAATCTCAGGCGGACTCAACGCAAACATACTGACCCACCTGGACTCAAACCCGCTTACCATAGACACATCGTCCCGCGCAGTCACACAGGCGTCGATGGCTCTAAAGGTAGGCTCATCCACCCAGTTGTCGCACGGAACCACAGTCTACTACGGGGCACTGCTCAGAGTAGGTGGAATCTCCAAACCCATATACTCACCTTACGGTGTAGACGTAGGCAACGGTCTTGCATTCGGCATAATGCTCGGATACGAGTCCGACGGTGTGTATATAGGGCCGGCATCAGTGCTGGTCTATCACCCCATAGGCAACCTGTTCTCTTCCGGCAACGATTTCCTCTGGAAAAACGGACTGGTTCTGATAAAGCAGTGGACAGCCGCATCGCTGGGACTTTTCGGCAACGTCAACTCAACATTCGGAACCTACGAATACACAGACAGCACAAGCACAAGCCCCGATCTTGAGGGAAGTATCAACGCATGGACCCGGGCACTGGAATTCGGTGGACAGGCATCATTCTTCATAGGAAATTCAGCCCACACATTCTCGCTGCAGCTGGGCGACATCTACTACCCGCAGGACAGAAGCTCATACCCGTATGCTAAGTTCATCCTTTCATTCTTGTTATAAAAGAGAAAATCTGCTAATCTAAAAACAGTATGGCAGGACAAATCCTTTTTATACTAGATAAAGTAGTAAAGTTAATAAACGCAGTATTCATAATCATAGTTCTTTTCTTTGAGCGCAAGAACTCCACCAGGCGGTTTTCCTGGCTGCTGTTCCTGTTCTTCCTACCGTGGGTAGGATGGTTCTTCTATATACTTTTCAGCGGCCACTTCTTTGCAGCCACAAGGCGCATGGAGCAGGTGAACAATACAATCAGCTCCCTTACAAAACCGCTTAGAATGACCCAGCTGGGGCTTATCCGCGAGGCCCTCAAACGCAAGCCCAACCCCCAGGCCCTGGTTTACAAGTCACTGATAGAAACAAACCTAAAGGAAGGAAACGCTCTCCTTTTAACAAGCCAGGACGTACAGTTCTACACCAACGGAACAGACTTCTTCAATGCACTGTGCTGCGAACTGGAAAACGCCCGGAACTCCATCACAATGGAATACTTTATCTTCCATAACGACAAGATAGGCAACAAAGTGATGGATATACTCTGCCGCAAAGCCCAGCAGGGAGTAGACGTAAAGCTGATTTACGACGACCTGGGCTCCCTCTTCACCCCCACAAAATTCTTCCGCAGACTGAACAACGCAGGAGGAAAAGCCCGGCCCTTTCTCCAGATACGCATAGGCCTCCCCTTTTCGCTCAACTACCGCAACCACCGCAAACGCACCGTAATAGACAGCCGAACCGCATTCATCGGGGGAATAAACATAGGCGACGAATACGCAAACCAAAATAAACACTCAAAGCTCAACTGGCGCGACACAGTAGTAAAAGTCACCGGCGACAGTGTAATCAACCTGCAGATGAATTTCCTGATGGACTGGTACTCAATGGACGTGTGGCACAAACATTCCAGGCCCCGCCAGGAAATCCAGTCCTACTTTCCCAAAGAAATCACTCAGGCTGTAGAAGAGATAGTCAATGAAAAATCAGTTGAAAAATTAGCCGA
>CAMNHD010000224.1 GCA_946538875.1 uncultured Treponema sp. | reverse complement strand
GCACTGGTCTCCAAAACCAGGTGTCGGGAGTTCGAGCCTCTCTTCCCGTGCAAATTTGAGACATATGTTCAAGAAATTCATTCAATACTGCAAAGATTCTTATCAAGAATTGGCACATAAGACCACATGGCCGACCCTTAAGGAATTATCAAACAGTGCGGTGGTTGTACTAACTGCTTCCATTATCATCGCTCTGGTGGTATTTGCCATGGACAAGGTTTTTCACTTGGTAATGACAACGGTTTACCCCTAATCCCGTGTACGTATGGCTGCTGAGACAGAAATGAATTGGTATGTGCTCCGCGCAATCACAGGAAAAGAGGGCAAGGTGAAGGAGTATATTGAGGCTGAAATCAGCAACAATACCCTTCCTACCGTAAGCAAAGTTCTCATCCCGATGGAGAAGACGGTTCAGATCCGCAACGGCAAACGTGTGGTGAAAGAACACAATCTGATGTCGGGCTACGTGCTGGTGCAAGCCAAGATGGAGGGCGAAACCGCCGCCGTCCTGCGCAACACGCCCAACGTAGTGGGAATCTTGGGCGGGCTGGACAAACCGGCACCGCTGCGTCAGGCCGAAATCAACCGGCTCCTGGGCACAGTGGACGAACTGGCGGAGGGCGATGGCGAAATCCCCTTCGTAGTTGGTGAAACTGTCAAAGTAACTGAAGGGCCGTTCAGCGGATTCTCCGGAACAATCGACGAGATTAACAACGAGAAGAAGAAACTGACGGTCATGGTAAAGGTCTTCGGGCGCAACACCCCGTTGGTCTTAGGTTTTATGCAAGTCGAGAAAGAGTAGGATAATGTTACGTATCCCGACTCGCTCAATCAACATTAAAAAATAGAAAGAAATGGCTAAAGAAGTTGCTGGAATAATCAAATTACAGATTAAAGGCGGCGCTGCAAATCCTTCACCTCCCGTAGGTCCCGCACTCGGTTCCAAGGGATTGAACATCATGGACTTTTGCAAGCAGTTCAATGCCTTGACGCAAAGTAAAGCCGGAAAGGTTCTTCCCGTCGTTATCACCTACTACGCTGATAAGACCTTTACATTTGTCATCAAGACACCTCCTGCAGCAGTCCAACTGATGGAACTTGCCAAAGTGAAAGGCGGTAGCGCACAGCCTAACCGAAACAAGGTTGCTTCGGTTACTTGGGAACAAGTTAAAGCAATAGCCGAGGACAAGATGCCCGACCTGAACTGCTTCACGGTGGAAAGCGCCATGAAGATGGTGGCAGGAACGGCCAGAAGTATGGGTATCACTGTAAAAGGTGACTTTCCCGCTAATATCTAAATCTTCAAGAACATGAGTAAACTGACAAAAAATCAAAAGTTGACTTCCGAGAAGATTGAAGCAGGAAAAGCCTATACCTTGTCGGAAGCTGCAAAGCTGGTAAAAGAAATCACTACAACAAAGTTCGACGCTTCTGTTGACATGGACATCCGTCTCGGAGTTGACCCCCGTAAGGCCAACCAGATGGTTCGCGGTGTCGTATCGCTCCCTCACGGAACGGGCAAGGAAGTGCGCGTACTCTGCCTCTGCACTCCCGACAAGGAAGCAGAAGCCAAAGAAGCCGGTGCCGACTATGTAGGTCTTGACGAATACATCGAAAAGATCAAGGGCGGCTGGACCGACATCGACGTAGTGATCACCATGCCGGCCGTTATGGGTAAGATCGGTCCTCTCGGCCGTGTACTCGGCCCGCGCGGTCTGATGCCTAATCCTAAGAGCGGAACGGTTACCATGGACGTAGCCAAAGCCATTAGTGAAGTAAAGCAGGGTAAGATTGACTTCAAGGTAGACAAGAACGGTATCGTTCACTCTTCAATCGGTAAGATCAGCTTTGAGCCTGAAAAGATTGCAGACAATGCACGTGCCTTCATCAACACCATCATCAAACTGAAGCCCGCCACTGCAAAAGGCACCTACATGAAGAGTGTGTTTATCTCCTCCACCATGAGTAGAGGTATCAAAATTGACCCCAAGTCTATTGACGACAAAAACTAAGAATCATGAGAAAGGAAGATAAAACCGCGATAATTGGTAGTCTGGGTGAACTGCTCAAAGAGTATCCCCACTTCTATTTGGTAGACTCCACCGGTCTCAACGCCGAAAAGACCACAGCCTTCCGCCGTCTCTGCTTCAAGCAGGACATCAAGATGACTGTTGTCAAGAACACGCTTCTCCAGAAAGCACTCGAGGCTGCAGAAGAAGACTTCAGCCCGATTTATGAAGCCCTGAAAGGCACGACCGCCGTATTGTTCACTAAGGTGGCAAACGCTCCGGCCAAGATGCTGAAGAAAAACAAGGACACGGGCATAGCCGGTCTCAAGGGTGCTTACGCCGAAGGCGGTTTCTATGGCGCAGACCAACTGGATAACCTTGCTGCTCTCAAGAGCAAGGAAGAACTCATCGCAGATGTTGTGGCTTTGCTGCAATCTCCGATCAAGAACGTTGTTTCTGCCCTGCAGAGCGGTGGCAACAACATCCACGGTATCTTAAAAACTTTGGGCGAACGTCCCGAATAAACAAATTCATTGTATAACAAATAAAACTTAAATAAAATGGCAGACATTAAAGCTATTGCCGAAACTTTGGTCGGCTTGACAGTTAAGGAAGTTAACGAGTTGGTAACTGTATTGAAAGAAGAGTACGGAATTGAGCCCGCAGCTGCAGCTGTAGCAGTTGCTGCCGGTCCCGCAGCCGGCGGTGCCGCTGAGGCCGCTGAAGAAAAGACTTCTTTCGACGTAGTATTGAAGAGCGCTGGCGCTGCTAAGCTGCAGGTCGTAAAGGCCGTTAAGGAAGCTTGTGGCCTCGGTCTGAAGGAAGCCAAGGATTTGGTTGACGCTGCTCCCAGCACTCTGAAGGAAGGCGTTTCCAAGGACGACGCTGAAGCTCTGAAGAAGGCTATCGAAGAAGCCGGCGCAGAAGTAGAAATCAAGTAACTTTACCTGAATAAGGTCTTCGGTTAAGAATCCTCTGGTAGGGGGTTCTTAACCTTTTTGTGTCTATAACGCATTAAACAGAATAATAAATGTCTTTAGAAAACAACAACCGAATTAACTTTGCCTCCATCAGGAAGCCCATGCCCTATCCCGACTTCCTGGATGTGCAATTAAAGTCCTTCCGCGACTTTTTCCAGCTGGACACACCACCGGAGAAGCGCAAGAACGACGGATTGTACAAAGTGTTCAGCGAGAATTTCCCCATCACGGACACCCGCAACAACTTTGTACTGGAATTTCTTGACTACTATATCGATCCGCCAAGATATACTGTAGAAGAATGCCTCATCAAAGGACTCACTTACAGTGTTCCACTGAAGGCCAAGCTCAAGCTCTACTGTACCGATCCGGATCACGAGGATTTTGAAGCTCAAGTGCAGGACGTGTTCCTGGGCTTCATACCCTACATGACAGACAACGGCACTTTCATCATCAATGGTGCCGAGCGTGTTGTTGTTTCCCAATTACACCGCTCTCCGGGCGTGTTCTTCGGTTCCAGCGTCCATGCCAACGGCACACAGCTCTATTCAGCCCGCATCATCCCGTTCAAGGGCTCTTGGATAGAATTTGCCACAGACATCAACAGCGTCATGTACGCCTATATCGACCGTAAGAAGAAATTGCCCGTAACGACCCTCCTGCGTGCCATCGGCTTTGAAACCGACCGCGAAATACTTGAGATCTTCGACCTTGCTGAAGAAGTCAAGGTAAGCAAGGCCAATCTGAAGAAAATGATAGGCCGGAAGTTGGCCGCACGTGTCGTTAAGCGCTGGATTGAAGACTTTGCCGACGAAGATACTGGTGAAGTGGTATCCATCGAGCGAAACGAAGTTATTCTGGACCGCGAGACAGTGCTGGACGAGGACAATATCAAACTGATTATCGAGGGTGGCGAGAAGAAAATTCTCATTCACCGCGAAGACGCCGGCGGAACAGACTACTCCATGATATTCTAGACTCTG
>CAMNHD010000223.1 GCA_946538875.1 uncultured Treponema sp. | reverse complement strand
ACAGGTAAGACTTTTGTCTGATCATAATGGAGATGGATTGGATTTATATACCACGTTTTTCTTTATAGACAAAAAAAAGCGGTGCCGGAACGACACCGCTTTTTGACTGTGACAGATTCTATTACTTTGAGTAGAATTCAACAACCATCTGATCGTTGATCTGTACAGGAATCTTCTCGCGTGCCGGCATGCTTACCAGCTTTCCGCTGAAGTTATCCTCGTCGCGCTCAAGGTAGTCGATTGGTGCGCGGTTTGCATCCAGGAAGTTCTTCTTGAATGTTTCGTTCTTGCGTGCCTTCTCGACCAAAGAAATGGTCTGACCGACCTTAACGTTGAAAGATGGAATGTTCACAACTCTTCCGTCAACAGTGAAGTGGCGGTGTGAAACCATCTGACGTGCCATGCGGATTGATGTTGCAAAGCCCAGGCGGTATACCAGGTTGTCAAGGCGGCACTCAAGGAGTTCGATCAATGCTGCACCGGTCTTTCCCTCTGCCTTTGAAGCAAGGGCGAAGTAGCGCTGCAACTGGCGCTCCATGATTCCGTAGTATGCCTTTACCTTCTGCTTTTCGATCAACTGGAGACCGTATTCAGAAACTTTATGAGTCTTTTTGAAAGCTGGATCGTTTGCACGGTTCATAGCCTTTGGGTGTCCGCAGACGTTTACGCCAAGTCTTCTGCATTCCTTGAAGCGTGGATTTCTTCTTGTAGCCATAATAATGCTCCTTAAAAATTGTTGAAAGATTGCCTTTACTTGCCGCGGTTAGGGCTTTCTTAGTGTTCTTGAAGTTTTACGGCTGGATTTACTTGTTATCTGCAGCCTTTGCTGTCATGCCGTAGCGCTTGTTGAAGCGGTCAATACGTCCTGCAGTGTCGACAAGCTTCTGCTTGCCTGTGTAGAACGGGTGGCATGCTGAACAGATTTCAACGTGAATGTCTTCAACTGTTGAACGTGTCTCGATGACGTTACCGCAGACGCAGGTAATCTTTGTCAACTTGTACTCAGGGTGGATTCCCTTTTTCATGTGTTTCTCCTGTTTCTTGCCCGATAGTGAAGAAAGCCCGGTCAGCTAAACACAAAATGTGCGACTTAATACCCCTCACCGTTAACAATCAAATCATTATCACAAGAATTAAAATATTAGTGCTAAGATTCTACAAAATATACAGTTTTTAGTCAAGGACATAATCTAAATCTTCATGGAAATTCAACTTTTGCAATAATTGATTTCTTTTCAAATTCCAGGGATTTTACTAGTGTCACTGCTGCAGTGAATCTTCTGCATGGGGACATAGCCCCGGGTGGAGCGGCCGCGCAGCGGTTGTCTGTGAAACAGACAATGAAGGCGGAAGCCGGAACCGCGGAACACGGGTCAGCGGTCCGGTGTGCTTCAAAAGTGCCTTGAAAATCAGTCAAGACCGGCAGTTCCGGTGTTCATTGAGGCAAGGAATGCCTCGTTGTCCTTTGACTTTCTCATGCGGTCCATGATGAGTTCAAGTATGTCTGCGTCTTCCATTGGATTGAGTACCTTGCGCAATACCCAAAGTTTCTGAAGTTCGTTTTCAGTGAGGAGGAGTTCTTCCTTGCGGGTACCGGATTTCTTGATGTTGATTGCCGGGAAGAGCCTGCGCTCTGCAAGCTTACGGTCAAGGTCGATTTCACTGTTGCCGGTTCCCTTGAATTCCTCGAAGATGACTTCGTCCATGCGGCTGCCTGTTTCGATAAGAGCGGTTGAGATTATCGTGAGGGAGCCACCCTCCTCCACATTGCGTGCGGCACCAAAGAATCTCTTTGGCTTATGAAGGGCGTTGGAGTCGACGCCGCCGCTGAGAACCTTTCCAGAGGTTGGTACTGTCTGGTTGTAGGCCCGTGCCAGACGTGTTATGGAGTCAAGGAATATCACGACATCGTACTGGTGCTCAACAAGGCGCTTTGCCTTTTCCAGCACCATTTCCGCTACCTGGACATGGCGGGTGGCCTGTTCGTCGAAGGTTGAGGAGATTACTTCGGCATGTTCGCCCTTTATGCTGCGTTCCATTTCCGTGACTTCTTCCGGACGCTCATCGATGAGGAGCACAATAAGGTAGATTTCCGGATTGTTCGTGATTATGGAATTGGCAATTTTCTGCATGAGGGTCGTCTTACCTGCTTTTGGCGGAGCGACGATTAGAAGACGCTGGCCTTTTCCGATTGGAGCAAAAAGATCCACGATACGTGTGCTGAGTTCTGTGGAGACAGTTTCAAGACGGATTTTTTCTTTTGGATAAAGCGGGGTCAGGTTTTCAAAAGGAATGCGTGTCTGGGCCTTGCTGAGGTCCTGTCCGTTGATTGAGACAATGCGCAGAAGGGCAAAGAATCTTTCCGATTCCTTGGGGCTTCTTGTCTGACCGCATACAGTGTCGCCGGTCTTGAGGTTGAAGAGTCTGATCTGTGCGGGGGAAACATAGATGTCGTCCGGTCCAGGAAGGTAGGAGTTCTGCGGGCTGCGGAGGAAACCGTATCCATCCGGCAGAATCTCAAGTGCACCTTCCGCAAAGATGATTCCGCCGTGCTCGGTGTGGGCCTTGAGAATGCAGAAGATTAGATCCTGCTTTTTCATGGGGGCAACATCGTCTGCGCTGAGGCCGAATGTCATTGCCATTTCGCGCAGTTCCGGCATGCTGCTCAGTGTGAGCTTGTTTATCTCAAGCCTTGACTTTGACTCGTATTCTTCGGGGTTTTCGATCCGCTGGGCTGCTTCCACAGCCTCCATGCGCGACTGGTTGTATCTGTCATTGTTGTAACGGCGGTTGTTGTAGCGGTTGTTGCCGTAACGGTTGTTATTATTGTTGTTATTGTTATAGCGGTTGTTGTTCTGCCAGTGGCGGTTGTCCCTCTGCATGTTCCAGGTTGGACCTGACCCCTGCTGTTGTTCGGACTGGTTTTCCTGCTGCGCCTGGGCTGGTCTTTCTGCTGACTGGCTCTCGCTTTGTGAAGCGGTTGGCAAAGACTGTGGCTGCATTGCGGAAGATTCCGGCTGCGTCTGCATGTTTTCCGATGCATTGTCGGTAGTTTCTGCGCCGGGAGATGTCCTTACCCTGACTACTTTTCTTTTGGGCTTGGAGGCCGCTTCGTCTGAAACGGAAGGCTGTTCGCTTGTTGAATCGTCGGTTGTAGTGCTGTCTGCCGGTGTTTTTTTTGCTCTGGTTCTTCTTTTTGGCGGGGTATTTTCTGTTTTTTCTTCTTCAGACTGTACTGCTGATTCTGCGGGGATGTAGTCCATCTGCTCTTCCCCGGATTCATCTTGTTTCTTGCTAAATGGCATTAGATGTTCTCCATGTGAGTAAGTTTGATTTTATAAACGTCGCTAGGTTAGTCATTCTGTCTTGAGCGTTTGGTGAAAAAAAGTAAGCATCTGCCGGCGGATTGCATATTTTTAGCTGCGCGGCTTGTTTTATAGAAAATACACTTGCCTAAAGAAAACTGTACAATAATCCTGTAGCCATATTCTCTATATAATTTTATTTTATTCACAAATAAAATAATTTGTCAAGCACCAACTTGCAATCTTATTGGAATTGGGCTATCTTTAATCCATGAAGATTATTTCTTGGAATGTCAACGGTATACGTGCCGTAGAAAAAAAGGATTTTATACCCTGGCTGCTTTCATCCGGGGCGGATGTGGTCTGCATACAGGAAACCAAGGCAAATCCCGGCCAATTGAGTCGGGAGCTGCTTTCTCCCGGTGCACAGCATGACGGTGAGGATGATGAGGCTCCTCTTTTTTCACATTTGACGGAACAAAGGAGCGGAATCTCTTATCACTCATATTTTTCCTCCGCAAAAAAAGCCGGCTATTCAGGGACTGCCATCTATTCTCTGACAGAACCAGACAAGGTTGAAACTCTGGGGATTGCCGAATTTGATGACGAGGGCCGCACAACAGCAGCTTTCTTTGGAAAACTTGTTGTCATTTCGGCATATTTTCCTAA
>CAMNHD010000222.1 GCA_946538875.1 uncultured Treponema sp. | reverse complement strand
GGTGCGCTGAGCGAGGAAGCCGAAAGAGTGAGAGACACCTGCAACAGTCCCGACGAACGTAAAATCCAAGGTGGCAGGCCGGACCATGTCCTGGTTGACGGCTTTGGCATCAAAGACTACAAAGTGCTCCGAAAAAAGTATCCTACAGCTGACGGATCTCTTCATTATCCTGCCCTCCATTTTCCTGTAGTGGCAGACTTAAACTATTGAGAACATGAACTCCAAGTTGTTTTACCTGTTAGCGATGACGCTCGCCTTTTCCTGTTCCAAAGACGGGAACCGTGACAGCGCCGTGCAGATACATCTCGCCTTGCCCGGAACCGCCACAAAAGTCACCCTGGCCGACGAAGATGCCGGCACTTTCCCCATGGTCTGGCAGGAAGGAGACCAGGTGAGCCTGAACGGGACTATGAGCGGTCCCATGTCGGCAGGCCTTTCAGGGAAAGACAATGCGGCCTTCTCTTTTGCCGATTTTTCCGGATCGGCACCCTATAACCTTCTGTATCCGGGGGCGGCCTCCGGTCAAGTCAACCTGGACGGAAAAACCATCGCCCTGTATTCCAGCGCCGACAACCTTGACCAGGTCTTCTGCATGCATCACCTTTGCTGCGGCGTCCGGCTCCGCCTTACCGGAGACCTGTCCGTAGCGACCTTGACCTTAAGCGCCCCAGGCGGCGAAAAGATTGCCGGAGTATTCTCCCCTTCATTTGCCGACGGAACGCTTACGGAGGTTTCCGGAGTCTCCACAATCGCAATTGACTTTGACACACCAGTGGTACTTTCCGATGCGCCGCAGACCTTTTACCTTTTCTTTGCGCCTGACACTTTCTCCAAAGGACTCTCGCTTGAGGCGAGCAGTGAGCATGGAGCCAGCAGCAGGGAATGGCGTTTTGCCAGCGGACGCACTTTGGAAAAAGGGAAAATGTACCTGCTTCCTGAAACCGCATTCTCATCCCGGGATTGGGACGATGGTTGCACCGTTGAACTGGAGGGCTTGAGTGAAGACCTGATAAGCTTTGAACTATGAAAAACAGCGTTAATATTATCCTGATTTTATCACTGTCCCTGCTGCTTCTTTCCTGTAAAAAGGAGACGCAGAAACAGCCATTTGTTTTGCAGGCAGGGACGGAAGAGGCTACCTCAAAAACGGTTTTGGGCAGCAAGAACGGCAGCAGATATCCTGTTTTGTGGAGTGAGGGAGACGTCATTTCCATCAACGGACTTCTCTCCAGGCCATTGGCGGCAGAAGATGCCGGAGCCTCATCGGCCAGTTTCACTTTCGAAGAGGAGCCCGCGGCCGCAGGAGTTTACAATATCGTTTATCCCGGAAACGCAATCAGCGGACGCATAGTTTTCCCGGCCTCTCAGACTTATGTGGAAAACTCTTTCTGCCCGGGTGCGGCACCGCTTATCGGCCAGACTGACCGTCTGGATGAGCCTGTCACCATGCATGGGTGTGCCGCAGCTATCCGCTTCTCCATAAAAGGGAACGTGAAACTCTCTTCAATGGAAGTCTCCACCCCTTCAGGAGAAAAAATCAGCGGAAACTTCGACTTGAATCTTGTCCCGCAGGACGGAGCATCGGCCAAGATGTCTTATTCTTTCGGCAGCGGACTTGAGTTAAGCGAAACCGCCAAGGCCGTTGTGTTCACGGTGCCTGCCGGGAGTTATAAAAAAGGCATCCGCGCAGTTTTGAAGGCAAGCGGCGGAAGCACCATGACGCTGTCGTTCTTTACAACCGGGGACACAATCGAGGCAAAGGTCTGCGCCTTCCCCTCCATCACGTTCCAGGCCGGGAAAGAAATCATCTTCAATGAGACAGACCCCATGGGCGGGGCAGATATAGACATTGAAGAGAGAGCCGGCGCGGAAGGTATGAATGCTGATGATGCGGCCCTCGCCACAGCCATCAGCGTAGGTTCGTACAATATCTGGGCTCCCAGCGCCAGAAATACCGTGATGGAAGGAGACGCTACGGTCCCGGTGCAGCGCTCCTGGGCCAATAGTTACACGGCCGTTGCCAACATGATAAAGCTGCTGGACTGCGACGTGATTGGTTTGCAGGAAGTGACAAAGATGGTGTATAAGACCACCATAACATCAGGGAACGAGGACTATGACGGAAATGTCCATACGCTTAATTCACTTTTGCCCGAGTACAGCTGGGTGGTTTTCAATGCCCATAATACTACATACGACAATCTCTTCCCGAACAACACTACGGCCGATGGACTGGGGTCTACGGATGCCATTCTTTACAAGAGTTCCGTCCTGACTCTCAATGACAAAGGCAGAGCATGGCTGAACGGCACAAAAACGGCTCATCCAAAGAGCGGAACCGGAGGCAACTGGGACGGCCTTGGCACCAATCGGCCTGCGACATGGGCCAGATTCACCCATAAGGCCAGCGGGAAGCAGTTTGTCTTTATCACAACCCACCTGGATTTGCCAAATGCCGGAGAGGAAAGCGACCCCGCCTTCCCGCAGCGCCGCAATGTTCAGGAACTCATTACCTGGTTCGCTCCCACGTATGCAGGAGACCTTCCGTCGGTCATTACCGGTGACATGAACGTGGATGCGGGCGATACTGCCGGAAATTATTCCTCTCTGGTATCGGGTCAATGGAAAGACGTGTATGATACCTTGAACGAGTGGGGCGCCCTTTCCTACACGGACCAGCGCGCCAAAGGGACTATGCCCGCAAACAAGAACGAAGAAGGCGGACTTTCAAGCTGGCGACCCGACCATATCTTATTCTACGGTTTCACGCCTTCGTTCTACATGGTTGGCCGAGAAAAGCTTTCTACGGCGAACGGTGAACAGCACTGGCCGTCCGACCATCTTCCCGTAAAGGTTGTATTAAATTTCTAGGAGTATGAGAAAAGCATTAATCATAGGGATTTCCCTTGGCATTTCATTCCTCTCCTGCACAAGGCAGGAGCAGCCTCCTGTGAAAGATTTCGTGCTGGAAGTATCCATGCCTGAAACGCTTACAAAGACCGTCCTAGGTCCAAAGGCCGCCGGCATTTATCCGGTTCTTTGGAGCGTCGGCGACTACATTACCGTAAACGGAGTACAGTCCAAGCCGCTAACTGCCATTGAGGCCGGTGCGGCTACGGCAGTGTTTCACTTCTCCGAATCGATTAAAACTCCTTACCATGTCCAGTATGGCAGCGGAGTTCCTTCGGCCCAGCAGTATTCAGAAGGCAATATCCGCGCTTTCGCAGCTCCTATGGGCACAACAAGCTATGATGCCTCGTTTACGCTGGAGCACCAGGCATGCGTACTGTCTCTGCCTCTAAGCGGCAGTGTGAGCATTGCCGGAATCAGCGTAAGCGCCATTGACGGAACGCCCCTGAGCAGTGGCGGCCCGGTGCAGCTTACCATGCCGGATGGCGGCGTCAGCGTTTCGTCGGCAAAGACTTTTTGCATGGCTTTGCAGCCCGGCTATCTGGAGAGAGGTCTTATCGTGGACGTTTATACCACGGCCGGAGACAGAATGAACCTGCTCTCCTTTGCAGGTGAAACCTTGTCGGCGGGAACCGTGTACGAGTTCCCGGCCACAACGTTCAAGGCCAACGCTCACCCGGTAACAGTAATTGCCGACTATGCTCAGCTAAAGGCATTTGCAGACAGAGTTGCCGCAGGCGAGAAGTATCTTGCAGCCCGCATGACTGCCGATATCGCAGTTGACAACAGCTGGACACCCATAGAGGGATTTACCGGGGATTTCGACGGGGGCGGACACACCATTTCCGGCCTCAAAAAAGCTTTTGTCAACGAACTTCAAGGCTGCATCCGCAACCTTACGGTGGAGGCCGATATCAGCATTTCCTCAAAGGATGACATCACCGGTGACGAGAGCATTTTTTGGGCAGGCATCCTGACCAACAGAATGTACACCGACGCACTTATAAGCAACTGTGTGGCAAAAGGTTCCCTTTCCTACAGCCAGTGGTCGGCCCACTTCGATGTGGCACGCATCAACGCT
>CAMNHD010000221.1 GCA_946538875.1 uncultured Treponema sp. | reverse complement strand
GTAAATGACATACTGAACAGTTGAATCAATATTGTCAGCGGAAAATGGAAGAGCCTGAATTCCAAGTTTTTCCAGAATTTCATCAGTATAAAAACGTTCTGAAACATCACTTCCGCTGATAAGAGCGCCTTTTGCTTTCAGGAGTTCCACAAGGGCAACCATTCCTGTTCCCTTGATTCCGACAAAGTGTATGTGCACTCCCCTTAGATTGGTGGGCAGTGCCTTATCACAAGAGTTATCTGTGGATTTCATAAACTAGATTATAGCATATTGCATCTGATTATGCAAACTAATAGAATCTGAGCCTTCACACTGACTATCTTTGGCCTGAAAGCTCGATGTAAATCTGGTCGGCAAGACCAAGATGGCTTGTCTTTGTGAGTTGTTCGGCATAATTGTCATACATCATGTCTTCATACATACCGCGTGCAAAATCATTTTCTTCACCCAAAAGGCTTGAATGATGAATTGTATCGCGCATTGATGAAAGCATCATCTTGACCAGATAGTTTTCCATTTCCTTTGACTGGGCATACAGTTCGCTTGTCTTGTCAATCTTTACCTTTTTGCCCTGAGCAGTGCGGCTTGCTGCGGCCATACCTTCCGGGGAAGCTTCTTTATCTGCTTCATTTGTATAATAATTATAGAATCCCAGGGTATAGTCACCCTTTAGGCGGTGATTAGCGGCAATCTGAGATGAAGCAACAGTTTCAACACTGTCACTGGAAGATGTTTTGGAGACGTAATTTCTTGACGTATCTGAAGAAGCGTTTCTCTTCATCTCATCAAGCAGTGACTGGAAACGGCTTTCGTCGGCTTTTTCCTGTGCAGCCTGAATAGCCTGGGATCCGTTAGAAAGAGTTCCTGTTATACCAAGTCCTGAAATTCCGCTTACCGCCATCTTTATTCTCCTGGAAAGCTGAACGGCCGCCGTTATTCTGACGGTCTTTTAGCTTAAATTACTTTTAATTCTAAAACTTAACGTTTAAGTGTAGTCGCAGTCTGAAGCATTGCATCACTTGTCTGGATTGCCTTTGAGTTGAACTCATAGGCTCTCTGCGCAACAATCATCTGCACCATCTCGTTGACCACAGACACATTGCTCATTTCAAGAAATTTATGCTTTGTGATACCCATTCCGTCAACACCCGGCCTAGAAGCTATCGGGGCACCGGAAGCATTAGTCACCTTGTACAGATTGTCCCCAAGGTTTTCAAGACCAACTGAGTTGGGAAAGCGGTAAAGCTCAAGCTGACCAACTTCGACTGGATCCAGAGCACCATTGACACGGACATTCACGCGGCCTGTATCAGAAACAGCAAGTGTCTCAAGCTGGAAACCTTCCGGCAAAATGATTTCCGGCACAACACGAAGGCCATTTGCAGTAACAAGCTGACCTGTTGAATCTACCTTGAAAGAACCATCGCGGGTATATGCCCAGCTGCCGTCATACTGCTGTACGCGGAAGAAACCGTCACCAACGATAGCAATGTCGGTATCCACACCAGTCGCCTGAAGTGAACCCTGGCTCATAACACGCTGAGTGGCACCCACCTTGACACCGCTACCCATCTGAAGTCCCACAGGAGTAACTGTATCCTCAGTTGCAGGGGTTCCGGCAAGCTTAACGTTCTGATAAAGCAGATCCTCGAACTCCGCCCGGTGCTGCTTGAAGCCAGTCGTATTGACGTTGGAAAGGTTGTTAGAAATTGTATCTATATTCATCTGCTGGGCGTTCATACCCGTTGCTGCATTCCATAAACTTCTTACCATTTTAGTATCTCCTACCTATTCACTAACTTTAGCCGTTTATCAGCGGTTGACATTCACAACACGTGTCCACAAAGTGTCCATCATACTGTCTTCTGTCTGGACTGCCTTCTGGTTAGCTTCATAAGCGCGGTTCACTTCAATCATCTGCACCATCTCATTCACAACATTCACATTGCTTGTTTCAGTGTATGACTGGAGAAGCCTTGGACGCTCGGCACCCTCCGCAACATGATAAGGGCCGGAGATTTCTGTCTCCACCCACATGGAGGATCCCTGCTTCTTAAGATAGCGTTCGTTGTCAAAGCGGACTACCTTCAGGCGGTCTACAATTTCGTTGTCTTCGCGGTTAAAGACAATTCCGTCTTCATTCACAAAGAATTTATTGTCCTTTACCTGAATCGGGCCGTTTTCACCAAGGACAGGATAACCTTCCTTAGTCAGAAGGATGCCTTCCTTGCCCAGAAGAAAGTTGCCGTTCCGGGTAAAGCGCTCCCCGTCCGGGGTCTGCACCACAAAAAAGCCCTTTCCGCCAAGAGCCATATCTGTTGAAGTCTCTGTAGACTTGAATGAACCTTGTTCGAAATCCGTATACAATTCATTTGTCTCAACACCAAGTCCAAGTTTACCGACGATAGGGGCCACATCGGCCGAACCGAACGGAGTTTCGTAAACACCGTCAGCCTTTGTCCTGCGGATCAACAGGTCGCTGAACGACTTGCTCACAGGAACATCTCTTTTGAAACCTGTGGTATCCACATTGGCCAAATTGTTGGAAATAGCATCAAGTCTGTTCTGCTGGGCATTCATACCGCTCGCGCTTATATACCATCCTCTGATCATCTTTCACCTCGAATTTTGTGTTTTATGAATTCGTCTACTTCAAATATCGGTGTTTTAATGGCGCAGTTTAGCGAATTCACAAGCTAAATTTAGGCCTACGCCCTAAGACTTGCTTCTGTTTGTACCGATAAAAGAAATGTGTTATAATATAGTAAAAGGAGTTTCATGGATGAAATCACCCGCAGGAAGGACCGCACTCTTGTGCTTTACTTTGATTTTCTCTGCCCAGCCACTTACAGCAGGCGGTAAAAAGGACAAAAAACCGGCTCCTGCACCTGAAACTTCCACTGTCGTGGAAGATTTTACTTATTATCCAGCATATTTCAACCAAACTATAACAGCTAGTCATAACTACGTTCTTGCAAAGAATTACCGTAATGCTGTACAGCTCTTTGTTTCCACAGACAGCACTGGAATCATTCCCCTGGACTTTCGGTACAAGGAGTTTTCCTCTGAATCCAGGGATCCCTCCGCACTTAAAACCCTAGACAAATGTAAAGCTAATATAATTTCCTATGCAAAGGAATACGATTCACTTATGTCCCAGCTGGACTCAACCGACTCTGTCCAGGGAACTGTCAACGCCCTGCAAAAGATTTCTGCCGTAAGGAACAAGATTGCATCCGAAGGTTACAAGATACAAGATGTTTTTCAAAACCTAAGGAACAGTCAGAATCTGCCGGACAGTTCCTACCCTTCATACCTGGGAAAATTTGTCCTTGGCACAGGCAGCACCGAGTACACAGGCATAACAGGTTCGATTGATGCCCAGTGGGATGCACTTTTTTCAGCCCGGGAAGATGAGCTTTCAGCCCGCATCCAGACTCTTGCTTCGGAACTACAGAAAATTCTGCTGGATTCCAACTTGATTTCGCCGGATTTCACTCCAGACAGTTCCCTGGCACTAATCAACAAGCTGGATTCCCTGACTTTGGAGGCAAAATCTTTGTACTCATGCCTCGGACTCAACACATACAGGGAAGGCGACAAGCTTTTGACAAGGAATCAGGCGGTTCAGAAGTCTGGACAGGAGCTCATGCTCTTACCAGAACGCATGGAAGCTTTGGTAAAAGACATTCAAAAATCCATTCCCCTGCTTACAAGCTCCAGTTCAGAAGACAAGACTCCGGGTGAGACAGCCCAAGACCTAAGGGAAAAGAAGGATACCCGTACAAAAGAGATGATTGCCCATTCAAACGATCTTGCGGAGCTTTCCAACACTTTTCTGATAAAGACAAAGCAGGCCTGGCTCCGTACACTTGAGGCTCTTCCGCAGGGCGTCAAAAAGTGGGAGACTCTTTCAAGCACTTATTCCTCATGTTATGAGATGCTTTCAAAAACTGCTTCGGACCAGGCCAGTGAGCTTCTGATAAAAGCAGGAAACCGGATAAACGCCGCCGCAATCT
>CAMNHD010000220.1 GCA_946538875.1 uncultured Treponema sp. | reverse complement strand
TATGCCGATGCGGTGTTTTTCCCCCTGCTCAAACCGGAGATTTTTCTTCAGGAATGCCGCCGCATTGAATATGACGAAAAGGGCAAGCCTTCTATCCAGGGGGTTGTCTACAACGAGATGAAGGGAAATTACTCTTCCTTTGAATCGGTCTGTGCTGATGAACTGGAGCGGCCTGTGCTCAAAGGCACTTTTTATGAATATGATTCTGGCGGTGACCCGCTTGTTATTCCGGAATTGACACTGGAGACTGTACGTGCCTTCCATAAGAAGCATTACTGTCCTGCCAACTGCCTTGTCTTTTTGTACGGAAACATTCCTACAGAAGAGCAGCTTGACTTCCTTGACACTAATATTCTTTCAAAACTTCCGTCCGGCGGTAAAAAGACTGTGATTCCACGCAATGTCTTTGCTCCTGTGGAACACCAGGTTCATGCCTACGGTCCTGCCGACGAGGAAAACGAACGGGGTAAAAAGAGTACTGTGGCAATGGTGTGGCGCATGCCTGAATCTGACGAACGCTTTGTTCATTCTCTTGAACTTGCATTCCTGAACGAGCTTTTGTGGGGAGATGACTGTGCCCTTGTTTCCAAGAAGCTCCTGGAAAGCGGTTTGGGAGAGGATCTTGCTCCTCAGACCGGGGTTACGGCTGTGCGCAAATTTTCAACAATGATGTGCGGTCTGCGTGGTGTGGAAAAGAAAAATGCCCCGGCTGTAAAAAAATGTATCTATCAGACTCTTGAGGATTTGTGCAGAAACGGTGTTCCTCAGGAAGATATCGACCGCTCATGTATGGGCTTTGACTTTTCAAACCGGGAAATCAGGCGCTTTGACGGACCTTTTTCTCTGGTGCTTTTAAGACGTGCCCTCCGCAGCTGGGTCTACGGTGAGTCGCCGTGGCTTTGGCTCAGCGCCCGCGAAGGTTTTGCTGTTGTTCGTGAGCGGCTTCAGGCTGACCCTGACTATGTGTGCTCCCTGATCAGAAAGTATTTCCTGGAAAACCAGTCTTATTCCCTGGTCACCGTAACGCCGTCTCCTTCATGGATAAAAAAGCGTGATGCCCTTGAAAGAAAAAATGTGCGCGAAAAACTTGCTCTTTGGACCAAGGAAAAAATCCTCAGCGATCTGGATCTTATGCACAAGGCTCAGAATGCTGAGGTGCCGGAAGACTTGAACGACTGCATTCCGCGTATCGGCGTAAAGGAGCTTACTGTAAGGAGTGACAATATCCAGACCAAGGTGGAGTCCCTGGACGGTATCCCGCTTTTTGTGAACAGGGAGCCTACAAACGGTATTGTCTACATCAACGTCGGCTTTCCGGTGGACACGCTTTCTCCAAAGGATTATCAGCTGCTTCCATGTCTCTGCGAATGTATCACACAGGTGGGCTGGGGCGGACTTTCATGGGACAAGGCTCAGGCTGCCCTTCAGATTTCGACCGGAGGCTTTATTGCCACGGTAAGGACAGGACGCATGTCTGGAAGCCGGAATGATACTCGCCTGAATGAAAAGAACAGGGACTATCTTGGACGCGACTGGTTTATGTTTGACATCAAGGTGCTTGAGGAACATCTTGGCGAGGCGGTCAAACTCCTGGGTGACTGCATTCTTGAAACCGATTTTACAGATCTCAACCGTCTTAAGGATATTGTGACTTCGCGCTGGAATTCCGCTGCCGCATCTGTTGTGCCTTATGCGCACTGGTATGCGGGAATGCGTTCGTCATGTCTGCTTGACCACAACCATGCTGTTACCGAAATCTGGGAAGGCATATCTGCTGTGCTTACATCAAAGAAGCTTGTGGAGATGAAGACCGCGACTCTTGCGCAGAAACTCCGCACTCTTTTTGCAAAGCTTCGCCGTGCCGGTGGAATCATCCACTTTACTGCTGAACCTTCTGCTGTTACCAAGTGCCGCCGTGAACTATCCGCCTTTGCCAAGCGCGTGGGGCTCTACGGACCAAGGCCTAAATATGCTGCCCAGGACAGTGACTTCTTCCGCCTTACACGCATCGCAACCCCTGAGACAAAAAACAAGGGGGCAAGGAAAAACTCTTCCGGAATTGACGAGGTTGTGCTGATTCCGGGAATGGTCGGCTTTGTGAGCTACACTTTCAGTTCCTCACGCTTTGACACCAAAGAGGCTGTAGCCGAGGAAGTGTTCTGCCACCTGCTTACCAATACTGATTTGTGGAAGCAGATCCGTACTGTGGGCGGCGCATACGGGGTCTACCTTACGCCGAATTCCGACTCGTCGGTTTCCAAATTCCTGACTTACCGCGACCCCAAGCCCTTTGAGTCTCTGGATGTGCTGAAAAACGTGATGCAGGAACTTCCGCAGAAGGCCTTTACCCCGGAGGAAGTGGAAAAGGCAATCACAGGCTGCTATTCCGATGAAGTCACGCCGAAAACACCTTTTGGAAGGGGATATTCAGGTTTTATGCGCACACTTTACGGTTATACCGAGGCCCAGCGCCTGAGACAGCTGAAATGGCTGCTTTCTGTCACCCCAAAGGACATGCACCAGGCTGCCATACGCTATGCGGAATCTGTAAAGGAAGGCAGGGCGGTTATTTTCTGTGAAAATAAAATGATTTCTTCAAAAATCGACAAAAAGACTGGTAAAATCATAAAATTACCATTATAATAGTAGTAAGGGTTGAATCCCCTTTTCATTTGGAAAAATTGAGAAGCAATAGCTTTCATAAAAGAGTATAAAAAGGAAGGTAATTATGCCGCAGAATGATACTGAACAGTTTTTGTCCATGATAAGACAGTTGGTTTCGGATGTCCAGGGAGCACCGTACCCGGGAACAGATGTCAACGCAGAGTTGTATTCAATCTGGTACGAGCATGTGCAGAAGAATGCCCAGGAAGTCTTTGAATTCCTGGATGAAAACTTTCCCCAGGATAAGGAAGGTCTTGACCGCACTCTCCAGAAGATGTTTAAATAGAGATTTCCTTAATACTCGTACCGCATATTTCCGATACTACAAAGAGAGAAACTGGAATTTTCTTTGAAATTCAGGAAGATATGCGGGTGGGTATAATGAAGGCTTCTACAATCAGCCGTAATGAACGGTACATGTTGAAAGGTTCACTTAAAAAAAATGGTTTTGACCGGTGGCGCATCATCACCACAGGCTACAATACCTCCACGGGTGAAGAACGCACTTTTTTAATCGAGTATTATATAATCAATCCGGCACTTTCTCCCGAAGAATGTCTGCTCGGATTCACTAACCGCACAATCAAGGACGAAAATGCCCTGCAGTATGCACTTGCAGGTACTGAAGCCGCTCATTCCCTGGAGTCGGAAAAACTGGTCCAGCCGTCATTTGTCATGGTCAAGGGTGCCATGCTTGGACACAATGGCAAACAGATAAACACTTATTTTCCTGCCAAGTCCCTGGAACTTAACCACTCTGGTTCCATACTTGAACTCTCCAACGGTACCCAAAGTTCCATACTTTCTCCGGGAGCCTGCTCGGGCTCTATTGCTTTGAGCGAGGCTACTCTTAAGAACCATCCAGAGCTTCTCTGCCAGAGTGGTTCCATGATATGGAATCTGCGCTACCGTACCCGTCTTTCTTTCCAGCCGTGCACTTCCAACAGAAAAAATCACTGGGCTCCTTACGGCGCAAAGACCGTCTTTGAAGGAACCATTCATTTTGACGGTTATGACTATGACGTTGTGCCACAGAAATCCTTTGGCTATATAGACAAAAACTGGGGAAAAGAATTTCCTTCGCCATTTTTCCACCTGAGTTCCTCGAATTTTACAAGTATCATCAACGGCAAGAAGATGGATTCGTCTTGTCTGGCGGTTCAGGGGGCATACAATTCCCGCCTGAGCATACTTGCCTCCATAGAAGGGGAAAGTATTGAATTCCGTGCTGACCACCCAAGTTCCTACACTTTGAATTATGACTGCACCGAATTCCCCAGTCAGGATGATGAGGAAAAACTGCACTGGTCGGTAAGTGTCCATAACAGAAAGTATATTGTGGATATAGACGTATTCTGCGAAACCAAGAAGA
>CAMNHD010000219.1 GCA_946538875.1 uncultured Treponema sp. | reverse complement strand
AGGAAATCCGCACTATGCTCAAGGAAGACTTTGTAACCGACTATGACCAGAGCGGAACTGTTGGTAAGAGATACCGCCGTCAGGACGAAATCGGTACTCCTTTCTGCGTGACTGTCGATTATGACACTGTGAGCGAAAAGAAGGACGATGGCTCTGCTAACGAAAACTTCGGCACTGTTACCGTCCGCTTCCGTGACAGCATGGAGCAGGACAGGGTGAATCTTTCCGAACTCACAGGCTTTATCCACAACGCAATCCGCAACTACAAGCCGGTAGAGCGCTAGGCCATGGATTTTATCGCTCTCGGAAAAACAAATCTTCTCGTAAGCAGCACGGCCTTTGGTGCCATGGGACTGGATAGTCCTGAAATAAGGGGCCTGGAGGATGCTGCGGATGAAAAGGTATGTGCTATGGTTCACCAGGCTTACGAGGGCGGAATAAATTTCTTTGATGTCTCGCATGACTCTGAGGTCTGCGAAAGAAGGCTTGGGCAGGGCTTGTACGGCATAAGGCAGAATGTCTTTGTGGCAAGTGCTTCTTCTGCCGACATGCCCCGCTACCTTCTGGCCGACATTGAGGAAAGCCTTAGGAATCTACAGACTGACTATATAGACTTGTACCAGCTGCAGAATCCACCTGAGTCTGCGCTTACGGATTCTGGTGACCCGCTGTACATTGCGCTCAAGACTCTCCAGGAACAGGGAAAAGTCCGGCACATTGGTGTTGTAAGTGATGATCTTGAGCTCGTGAAAAAAGCTGTTGAAGGCGGTCTGTACGAGGTTGTTCAGTTTCCATTCAATATGATTTCCGGTGACGATGCCCACAGGCTTGTGGAGATGTGCAGTCAAAAGGAAATCGGCTGTATTGCGATGGAGCCTTTGAACGGTGGTCTTGTGACAAACATACCGCTGGCGTTCGGGTTCTTTGGTCTGTATGAGAATGTGGTGCCTCTCTGGGGGGTACGCACACAGGACGAACTTCAGCAGATTCTTTACTTTAACAGTCATCCCCCGGTTGTGGACCAGCAGTTCAGGGACGACATAGACTTTTACCGTAACTTTTTCAACTGACGCTTTTTGCGGCCGGCGTGTGTTTTACCAGGCAGTGCATCTTATGACTGACAGCCAAAATCTGCGGGTCCGCTTTTTACCGGTCAGCTGGGGCTCTTCTGAACCTGCTCCTCTGTCTGAATGGTTTTCACCACATCTTCTGTCTCTTCGCGTGAAAGTGCGCGCATAATCTTTGCATCGGTCTGGTTTGTCTGAACTGTGCGCGGACTTCCGTTCTCGGTCTTTTCACCGATAATCTGGACAATCGGGTTAAGCGGATCGTTTGGCGAGACATCTATGACCTGGGCGGCCTTTCCGTTTATCAGATAGACATAGGCACCGATAGGGTAGAGCGACAGGCTGTACAGCAGGGCCTTTACCACGGTGTCATCGTACTGATGGTTTGCATTCTTGAGCATTTCCACCATTGCATCGTAAGTGGTGCGGGCTTCCTTAAAGTGGCGCGGTGCGGTGATGGCTTCAAAGGAACAGGCAACGGCAATGATTTTTCCGTAAAGAGAAATCTGGTTCCCTGTAAGATGGCGCGGGTAACCGGTTCCGTTTGCCCTTTCGTGGTGGTCCAGGACACCAAGGGTAAGCGTGGTCGGGAACTTTGCGTCCTTGAGTATATTGTAGCTCAGTACAGGGTGCTTTAGAATCTGAGTCTTTTCCGCAAGTGTAAGCGGCTTGTTGTTCATGTACAGCTGTGGAGAAAGACGCAGCATTCCGATTTCATGCAGAAGGCAGGCAACACCTATTTCCACCAGCTTTGTCATCGGCAGCTTGAGCTGGAGCGCAATCGTTATTGCAAGGACTGTGGAGCGCATACTGTGGATGATAAGGAACTTCTTGGTGCGGTCCTCGATGGAAGGTGTTATACGCAGGACGTAGCGGCGGTTTTCCTTGATAAACTCCACCAGTTCCTTTACAGTCTCGTTTATTTCGTTGCGGTTGAATTCCTTGTGGGTGGCGTAGTGCGTATACACATTTGTTATGTAGTTGAGGTATTCGTTGTAGATGTCCTGGACAATTTCCATGCGGGACTTGTCATTGCTTGCGTCTTTTTCCTTTGCATGGTTAAGGGCTTCGCGGATGGCAGGATTGCTTGCGGTTTCCTGGGTGGCGTTTTCCTTTTCCACAATGTCCTGAGGTGCAGCCTTGTTGATTGAGGCCTTGGCAGAAGTCTTTGCGGTGGCGGCGGCCGTTCCTTGAGTCTTTGCGGCGGCGCCCTGGGACTCCGTGGGCTGTGCGGCGGTAAATGCGGCGATAGTTTCGGTCCCGTTCTGTATTACATGGTCAAAATTCCAGTCGGCCAAAGCCCTGAGCATTTCTTGTGTCACAGGACATGATGCGGGGCACAGGATGAATGATTTATCAATGATCAAGTCACCGGAATAAGTTGAATCCGGCTGAATTTCTGCAAGCTTATACGAATCCATACAAAACCTCAATCTTATTATCGGACAATTTCTGAAAAATGTATAGGGGTATGTCTTGACAAACGTGGAAAACAGTCTTGATAGAATGGAAACACAAAGTGGCTGCCGGTCGCGTCCCGGCTTTGCGGAACTGCGGCCAATCCCCAGGCAAAAAAAAAGAACCAAAGCAGCAACTTTGGTCCTTACTGTATGAAAACCATTTGTAAGCAGCCGTCTGGATGTCGAATGACCCGTCCGCAACAATGTGGTTATACTTTGTACTTCCCGTACATTGTTATTATCGGACAAGCTGGGGATGTCTTTAAGAAATTCTTTCGGATTGAAGAAAATTCTTTTTTTTGCCGCTTTCTGCGGTTTTTTGTAGAATTCTTTGGTATTCATGCGGGCGTTACCCCCTTTCGGGGGTCGCTACGTTCCGGGTTCCGTGGGGCCCTTCCCACTCCATTGCCCTTCAGGGCAACGCTTACGTCTGCCTTGCGGCAGACACGCGCCCTGCACATCGCTAACGCATTATGTAGCCGAGATATTCATCAACCGCCTTTTCAAGTTCCGTGTATATAATCCGGGAATACTGCATTGTGGCAGTGAGTGGATCAGAGGACAGGTCCCTGGTAAGCTCCTTTAGCTGGCGCTCTGTTGGGAAAACCAGGGAAGCTGCTTCCTTTGCCTGCGAATTCATTATCTGTCGGTCAATCTGCGAAAGCTGCGCACTTATTGCCTGAGCCTTTGTCCTGTCGGCAAGGCCTTTCTGCGCAAGATTCCGGGCTTTTCTGGAAAGTTCCCTGAGAGTCTGCATCTGGCCTGTAAAGTTCTCCAGGGTGGCTTCAAAGCTCCTGCGGGTTGCTTCTGTGCCTGAGCTGAGCCGTTTTTCTGCATTGCACAAGAATTCCCGCTTCTCTCCGGGACGCGGCTCTTCCGCCAAAAGATTTTCCGCCGGGCAGTATTCTATGCCCGGTATGGCAAGGCTTGAGGCGGTAAGACTGTATGTTTCCTGACCTTCCTCACGGGCAACTTTCACGCTGTTCTGGAACCACCAGGAAAACACAGACATACGCTTGTCGCTGAGCAGGGGATTCCCGTTGTAGTCTCTGAGAGTCTGGGGATTTGCTCCAAAAAGTGAGGCTGCGCTGTCTTGTTCCGCCGTGAATATCCTGGTGGAATGACGGTGCGCTCTTTCTTCAAACTGGGAACCTCTTATGTGTGTCTGCTTTCCGGGAAAACCCAGGTCCATTCCTGCTATGTAGATTCTCCTTGCACCGCATTTCCGTGCAAAGTCCCATGCCGTTGTGGTCACGCTTCCGCCGGCGGCAAGGCGTCCCTTTTCACCGATGTGCCTTTCAAAGTACTGCCCGAGCGGAAAAAGTGAGGAGCACAGCACTTTGCGGCGGCAGTCAAAGCGGAATACTGATGGCCATGCGGCGCTTTCCGTGATAAGGGTGCTGTTCGGCGCGGACAGAAAGTCAAGATGTCTTGCGCACCAGTACTGCGGGTCAACCAGTACAACAAAGTCAGGCTCCACTCCGGCCTTAAGACATGCGTGCAGTGCTGTGTCCA
>CAMNHD010000218.1 GCA_946538875.1 uncultured Treponema sp. | reverse complement strand
AGGAAATAAAAGTTCCCACTTCCCGCATTCAGGATATTCTTCATAACCGCAGAAAAATAACTGTAGACACTTCTTTACGCTTAGCTAAATTTTTTGGATTATCTGATGGATATTTTATGTCATTACAGGATGATATCGATATCAGAAATGCGAAGATTGAACTTGCACCACAGTTAGAAGAAATTAAAACTTATGCATATGCATAAAAAAATTGCCATAACAAAGGTTACGACCTTCGGTCGTTTGCATTTAAGGAAATTATTATCTAGTGCGCTTGCGCGCACGATGCATCGTAGCCGACAGGCAGTCAAGCTGTCTGCGGTACAACCAGTTCCCCTGCAAAAAACATCCGCTTGCAAGTGATTCACTTTCCTGCAGAACAATTTTTTATTGCGGAATTTGAAAAACTACCATAGAATAAAAATGTAGAAGGGTGCATTGCCCGGAGCTTTTGCAGGAGGTGTGTATGGAAACTCAGATTTATATAGCGTCAACAGAAGCGCTGGAAGACCAGGAAAAATTCGAACGTCTTTATCAAAGCGTTTCGGCCTACAGAAAAATGAAAATCGACCGCTACAAGACTCCTGCAGAAAAACGTCTCTCGCTTGCCGTGGGACTTCTTTTGGCACAGGCGCTGAACAAAGAAGGCCTTGATGAAAAATCCATGCAGGTGCTCACAAAGGACAACGGCCGCCCATATTTCAAGGACCACGAAGAAATCTACTTCAGCCTCTCGCATTCGGGCGAAAGAGCCATGTGTGCAGTATCCCCCAGACCAATCGGCTGCGACGTGCAGCTGCTCGACCCGTCCCTGGGAATAGACCTTGAGAACTGGCCCAAAATGGAAGCCTATTCAAAAGCCTCCGATACCCCCATGGTCTACCTTATGGGCGGAAAATCCACCTACAGCAAGGAGTTCTCCTTCAAGACAGTGGAGCTGGAGCCGGACTACACCTACATCATCTGTTCCAAGGACAAAATTGCCGACACCCAGATTCATAAAATAGAGCTCTGAATCTTTTTCCAGACGTAAGTTTTCCTCTATCCCTGCGGGCTTTGTGCGGATATTCTCAGCGCAGCTAACCCCGATTGGAGGGGCGCCGGAGGCGTTCCGGCCGGAGGACGGAATGGAGGGACTCCCGGAACCCCGGAAAGCGGGGATCTTGCCGTGGAGTTATTCTGCGCGGTGCGCCTAAGGCGTGGATGGCGGGGATGCGGTGGGTTTCAAAAATGAGCGCAAAGGGGGGAAAGATGTTCCCTAAAGTTTTGTTTTATTGTATAATCGGCGCATGAGTGACTCTACAAAAACTGAAGTTAATGAAGATACGCTTGAAAAACTGCTGTATCTTTCACGTCTTTCTCCGGAAAGTACTGACATGGCAACCTTGAAAAAACAGGTTGATGAGATTGTTGGGTATTTTGATATCCTTTCCAAGTACGATGACAGCGAAAACCCGTATGACGCTTATCCGACCACCAAGGCTGACAATCTGCGCGAGGACGAAATTGTTCCTGGTCTTGAGATGCATGATGTCAAGAAAATCAATGAGAAGAGCTTTCTGGACGGTTATTTCCAGGTTCCCAAGGTTTTGGGCGAGGGCGCTTGAGTCAGGAGAAAAGGTATGTATACTATAGAAGAAAATATTGAAGCGCTTAAGAGCGGCAAGGTGACCAGCCGCGCCTTGGTGGAAAAATCAGTGTCCACTTTTGAGGCTGACAAGAAGTCTGAGCTTCCGCTGAATGCTTTTATCGAGATGTATGACGATGTTCTGGCCCTTGCGGATGCGGCTGATGCCGAGATTTCTGCTGCACGTGCACAGGGACAGGCTGCTGTGGATGCTCTTTTTGCAAAGAAGCCTCTGCTTGGCCTTCCATTTGCTAACAAGGACAATATTTCTGTGCGTGGAAAGAGGCTTACCTGTTCTTCCAAGCTGCTGACTGGCTATGTGGCTCCTTACAATGCCACTGTCATAAAACGTCTGACTGAGGCCGGCGCTATTCCTCTGGGAAGGTGCAATCAGGATGAATTTGCAATGGGTTCTTCCACCGAGTATTCAAGCTATGGCCCTACACGCAATCCTATAAACCGCGAATATGTGTCCGGCGGTTCTTCCGGCGGTTCCACTGCGGCTGTGGCTGCAAACCAGGCTTTGTTTGCGCTTGGCACCGAGACTGGCGGTTCTGTCCGTCTGCCTGCGAGTTACTGCGGTGTATATGGTCTTAAGCCTACTTACGGTGTGTTGAGCCGCTGGGGCGTTGTTGCTTACGGTTCTTCCCTGGATCAGGTGGGGCTTTTGGCTCACACTCCGCGTGACATTGCACTTCCGCTCAGCGTCATGAGTGGTGTTGACTTTTATGACGACACTTCTGCCGACCTTCCTGAATCAGGCTCCTTGAAAAACCTCAAGGCTTTTGGCGCTGACGAATTTGCTTCGCTCAGGATTGCGATTCCAAAGCAGTTCCTTGAAAGCAAGGGTCTTGATGCCGACGTGGGTGTTGTGTTCGAGCAGACCCGTGCGTGGTTTGAGTCCAAGGGTGCCCGTATTGACGTGGTGGATCTTCCTGTTCTGGAGGCTTCCATTGCTTCATACTATGTGATTGCACTTAGCGAGGCTGCCAGTAACCTGAGCCGCTTTGACGGTATCCGCTACGGTGCGCGTGTGGACAACGGAGAAGGTTACGACCAGCTGTATGTTGACACCCGTTCTGCGGGATTCGGCCCTGAGGTCAAGAGACGCATCATAATCGGTAACTATGTGCTCAGCGAGCAGTTCTCCGGCACTACTTACAAGAAAGGCATGGCTGTGCGTGCGCGTATTCAGCGTGAGGTTGCGGCTTTGTTCGAAAAGTATGACCTTGTGCTCTGTCCTACCTGTCCTACTCCGAGCTTCAAGCTTGGTCAGAAGGTGGACGATCCGCTTGCCATGTACTTGAGCGACCTGTTCACTGTCTTTGTGAACCTTGCGCGCATTCCTTCCATTTCTGTTCCTTGCGGACATACTGCGGGAAGCGGTGTTTCTGCGGGTATTACCAAGGGATTCAACGGTGAGTTTGCGGCTGCGGCTGCCAGGGGAAACAGCGATTCAATGCCGGTTGGCGTTCAGTTTGCGGGTCCTATGTTCAGCGAGGCAAAGATTCTGCGTATTGCCCAGGCTTGGGAAGAGGATCATCCGGGCTGCGGTTGCCCTGTGGCGGAACAGTAAGGCGGAGCAGTAAGGAGAATTGTTATGGCTATAGATAAATGGGAAATTGTTATAGGGTGCGAAATCCACACCCAGTTGCTTACTAAGACCAAGGCTTTCTGTGCCTGCGAAAACAGGTACGGCGGTATGCCTAACACCCGTGTGTGCCCTGTGTGTCTGGGTCTGCCCGGTGCCATGCCGAGAATCAGCAAGGGCTACGTGGAGCTTGGTGCTGTTGCTGGTCAGGCCTTGAACTGCCACATTGCGCGCTTTACCAAGTTTGACCGCAAGCATTATTTCTATCCTGACTTGACCAAGGGGTACCAGATTACCCAGTACGATATTCCTCTGTGCGACAACGGCTACGTGGATCTTCCTATGATCAAGTATCCAAAGGATCAGCAGGTGGGCGGTGAAAAATGCCGTCCAAAGAACTTTATCGGCGAGGACTGCATCTCCAGTGACGGTCACTACCGCCGCGTCCGTGTGGAGCGCATCCACCTGGAGGAAGACGTAGGTAAGTCTCTGCACCTTCCTGGCCAGCACTCTTACATCGACTACAACCGCTCCGGTACTCCGCTGATTGAGATCGTCACCAAACCAGACATGACCAGTCCGGAAGAAGCTGCGCTTTTTATGGAGACAGTGCAGGAAATCCTGCGCTACATGAAAGTGACGAACGGTAACCTTGAGGAAGGAAACATGAGATGCGATGCCAACATCAACCTGAATGTCTGGGAAGACGGCAAGCTGTGGCATACTCCTATCAGCGAAATCAAGAACCTGAACTCCTTCCGCTCCATCCGCGAAGCCTGCACTTACGAAGCCCAGAGGCAGCTCAAGGAATTCCAGGAAGACCGCC
>CAMNHD010000217.1 GCA_946538875.1 uncultured Treponema sp. | reverse complement strand
ACAAAGAATTTTCTTACCACTGAATTGAATACAAAAGAAAAAATTGTCCGTCTGGCTGAACGTGACCAGGGAATTGTCGCGTACGCTGTCATGTAATTGAACGATGAGAGCGGACGGTTTTCCACTTTTTGAATCCTTTTCTGTGTGGGGGCAGTCACTGCGCCTTTGCGGAACGGAAACTGAGAAAGAGTTGAGGGGTGCACCGGGTTGAAGTCATTGTACTGTTTTTTCATCAGCCGAAAATTTCCTTGGCTATAGCCACTGATTCCATTGCGTCTTTTGCATAGTAGTCTGCTCCGATTTTTTCAGCATAGTCGGCGGTAAGGACAGCACCACCCACCATGATGCGGCATGTGCGGTTCTTTTCTTCCAGCGCCGCGTGCAGGTCTTTGATTGTCTGCTCCATGTTTGCCACTGTGGTTGTCATCAATGCGCTCAAGCCTACCAGCTGTATGTTGTTTTCTATCACTGTGTCAACCACAGTCTGCGAAGGGACGTTCTTGCCCAAGTCTATCACGGTATATCCGTAGTTTTCAAGCATTGCCTTGACAATGTTCTTGCCGATGTCGTGGATGTCGCCGTAGACAGTCGCTATGACAATTGTGCCTTTGCTTTCCTGCTCGTTGCCCGAGGCTTTGAGTGTTTCCTTTATCTTTGCAAAAGAGTTTCCCACTGTGTCTGCACTCAGCAGAAGCTGGGGAAGGAACTTTTTTCCGTTCTCAAAATCTTTGCCCACCGAGTCAAGGGCCGGCACTATGCAGTGGTCTATCACGTCGACAGGCGGATGTTCCTGCAGCACCCGGGCGGTTGCTTCAAAGGCCTTGTCCTTGAAACCCTTCTGGATTATCTGAATCAAGTCTGCTTCGGCGGCATCGGTGAGCGGTTTTGCATTTTTTTCTGTGTCAGCACAGTCGGCGCTGTTTGAACTGTCAGCGGTGGACGGGGAGGCAAGTGGTTTTGTTCCCCCGTTCTTTACCACGGCTGCAGAGGTTTTTACGGATACTAAAGCTGTTCCTCTGCTGACAGCCCTAGCTTTTTTTGACTCGCCCCCTGCAATGGAAATAGCGATTGTCCCGTCTTCCACAGCTTTGGTAAGCAGCGCCGTCTTGAGTCCAGGCGGCATATTGCCCTGCTCGAACGCTTCCGTGATAACCCCCTCGCGGAACTTTGCGGTGGTGGGGTCAAGGGTCCCGGTGTATGTCTGGATAAAGTCAAGGCAGTTTTCGTCATAACATGCAAGCGAGCGGTAAGCCCGGTATGTATCCATCATCACTTGGCTTCCTGGGTTTATTATGGCCGCGCTGAGACCTGCATCAAGGCACAGTGTGTAGAAGCGGCTGTTGATTATGTCGCGGCGAGGAAGACCAAAGCTTATGTTCGACACACCGAGCACAAACTGAATCCCCTGGGAGCCGAACTCCTGCTTGAGCAGCCTGATTGCGCGGACAGTTTCCAGTGCGGTCTTCTGCTCCGAACTTACGGTTAGGGTGAGTGTGTCTATAAAGATGTCTCGTACGGGAATCCCGTATTGCGCCGCTTCAGAGATGATTTTTCTTGCTACAGCCACGCGTCCTTCTGCAGTGGGGGCGATTCCGTCTTCGTCAATACAAAGCGCGACTATCGCACCGCCGTAGTGCCTGATAAGGGGGAATACCCTGTCCATTACTTCCTTCTTGCCGTTGACAGAGTTTACCAGAGCCTTGCCGTTGTAGTAGCGCAGTGCTCTTTCTAGAACCGGAGGCTCGGAAGAGTCAAGCTGCAGCGGTACATTGAATGTTGACTGGATGGCCTTTACAGCATTGACCATCATAGCCGCTTCGTCTATGCCCGGAAGACCCACGTTCACGTCAAGTATATGCGCACCGGCATTAATCTGGCTTTCCGCTTCGCCAAGGATAAAGTTCATGTCGTTGTTGGTGAGAGCTTCCTTGCATTTTTTCTTGCCGGTAGGGTTGATTCTTTCTCCGATTATTACGGGGCCGTATGAGCCTCCGACCTGCTGGGACTTGTTGTATGAGCAGACATAGGTGTTCAGGGCGCAGTTGCCGGGCTGAGATTCAGGAGCAGAGTAAGGGTCGCCCTCTGCAATCAGTTTGACCAGGGCCGCTATGTGGGAAGGTGTTGTACCGCAGCATCCTCCAAGAAGGCTTGCACCCATTGCGCGGATTTGTTTCTGCACAAGAGCAAATTCCTCCGGTTCCACTTTGAACACATCGTGACCGTCCACCACTTCAGGCAGGCCGGCATTCGGCTGAACCAGAACCGGCAGATGTGCGTACTGCATGAACTGCTTTGCAAGTTCCAGATCTTCCTTTAGGTCGCCGCCGCAGTTGAAACCGATTACATCCGGGTGGAGCGATTCAAGATATGTCACGCATGTGAGCACATCCGCACCGGTGAGCGTGCGGAGTGTGTTCTGGAACGTCATTGTCGTCACTACGGGGAGAGAAGTGTTTTCCTGAATGGCAAGCACAGCCGCCTTGACCTCGTACAGGTCGCTCATTGTTTCAATTATGGCAAGGTCGGCACCGGCCTGTTCCGCAGCAATTGCGGCAGTTTTGTAGGACTCGTATGCCTGGTCAAAAGTGAGGGTTCCCATCGGTTCAAGAAGTTTTCCAATCTGACCAGAATCCCATGAACAGAAGTGCGGTCCGGGAATGCCCTGGGCTTCGGCCTCTGCAATGGCATCTTTCTGGAGCTTTACAGCCTGCCGGATGTATTCCTCGGCAGTATGGGCTGAGCCTTCGCCGCTTAGCTTGAGAGGGTTGGCGCCAAAAGAGTTGGCCGTGATGACATGGCTTCCAGCCTTGAGGTACTGCATGTGAATGTCAAGGATTATGCTGCTTTTGTAAAAGTTCAAGTCTTCGGGAATCTTGTAAGTGACACCTGTTTTTTGAATCATCGTTCCCATGCCGCCGTCAAAGAATACCGGCAGTTTCTGCGCCAGACGCTGCTTTAGGAATGTTCTGAAATCACATTTGTCTTTACTCATGGACCTTCCTCACGTTTTTGCAAACTATAGCATATAACTAGGAAAATTGGAAGTGGTGATATTTTCTCTTCTTTCGCCTATTTGGAGCATACTGCACCGCTTCCCTGTGTTCCGGGGTTACGGCTTTCGCCTCCATTGCGCCGGTCGCCCGGCTCCCTCTGCAACCCGCTCCGCGGGCCCCTCCACCCAGGGCTATGTCTCGCTGTTTATCAGATTTCACCAGCAGCATTTGAGGCCGTCATAAACTAATGCAAACAAAACTTGTAGGCGATGTGGTAATAATCAATTTACTCTCCCTCTACGCCCGACTTGGAGGGCCGCGCAGCGGTTGCGGAACGGAGGGCTCATGCCCGGAGTGCAGCAATGTAGGCAGAAGCCGAAACCCGGAATGGCGGGGAATGCGGTTGGGTGTCTTGTTCTGACTGTTTGGTGGACGGGGGACTGTGCCGGGCCGTCCAGATTAATCGGAAAAAACGCTACCAGTAGATTTCCCAGCTTGGCTTGCTTTTGATGCGCTGGTATTCTTCTTCTGTGATGGAGAGGATTGTGCCGTGCTTGAAGCCGTAGGGGAAGCTGAACTGTGCGTCGCTGCGCTTGAAGTCACCGCTTTGCAGGCTGTCGGCGATGAATGGGATGTAACCTTGTCCCTGGCCTTTTGCTCCGTAGTAGTCCAGGAAGAGTGCCCACTTGCCGTTGTCCAGTCTGACTGCGGTGGGTGCTTCGTAGAGGCCTTCCTGCAGGACGCTCATGCTTTTGTCGAACTGTTCCACCCGCTGCCACGGGCCTGTGATGCCGGCGCTTTTTAGCAGGATGATGCGTGAGGGGTTTGCCTCGCTTTTGACGAAGAGGTAGTAGTAGCTGCCTTCGCGGTACATTGCGCTGTCTATGATTCCGCTGTCGTCTTTCTGGTAGAGTATCTCCGGTTTGGTGAATGCGGTAAAGTCTTTGGTGCGGCTGTAGTAGATTTTTTTGTTTCCGTAATTGTTTGCGGCATGGCTTGAGGACCAGTGCAGGATGTAGTCTTTTTGTTCGGGGTCAAAGATTACGTCCGGGGCCCA
>CAMNHD010000216.1 GCA_946538875.1 uncultured Treponema sp. | reverse complement strand
GCTTATGATGCATTCCGAGAAAACTGCCCGGATGTTACCGTATGCAATTTGCTTGATGCAAAAGACAAAGCCGAGAATAAAGGCGCCCGAATTGTATTCAGTACATATCCAACTATATTAAATGCTATTGATACTGAGAAAAATAAAGACGGCAACCGTACATTTACTCCGGCTCATTTTGATTTGATTATTATTGATGAAGCCCATCGTTCCATTTTTAAAAAATATCGGGCTATCTTTGAATACTTTGATGCATACCTTGTGGGGCTTACTGCAACACCTCGTCGTGATGTTGATAAATCAACTTTTGAATTCTTTGAACTGCAGGATGATGTTCCAACTGATGTTTATGAATACGAAACTGCTGTTGAGGCTAACTATCTGGTTCCATATCATGCAATTGAAAAGACTTCAACTTTTCTTGATGAAGGAATCAACAAAGAAAATCTTAGTGAAGAAGATTTAGAGAAAGTACGTCGTCAGGAAGAAGAGAGTGAAGAACCTTTTGAAGAGATTCCTCCAAAGGCTATAAATGAATATGTTTTTAATGAAGACACAACCCGTCAGGTTCTTGAAGATTTAATGACAAAAGGAATTAAAACCGGTGGAGACAAACTTGGCAAAACAATTATTTTTGCTTACAACAAAACACATGCTCAGCATATAGTAGACACATTTAATAAATACTGGCCTCAATACAAAGGTAAAATGTGCCAGAGAATTGTTTGTGATGATACAAAAGTAAAATCAACAATCAAGGAATTTAAGAAATCTGACTCACAACTGCAGATTGCTGTTAGCGTTGATATGCTTGATACCGGAGTTGATATTCCGGAGGTTGTAAATCTTGTGTTCTACAAGAAGATTCGCAGTAAGATTAAGTTCTGGCAGATGATTGGCCGAGGTACACGACTTGCACCTAATCTTGTATGCACTGATGAAACAGGCTCTTATGTTGGTAAGAAATATTTCTATATTTTTGATTACCTCAGAAACTTTGAATTCTTCCGGGAGGAAAAAAACGGAATTGAAGGAGCTTCTGGAAAATCTGTAAGTGAAAGAATCTTTGCACACAAATGTGCGGTTATCAAACTTCTGCAGGACTCAAAAAATTTATGTCATTCCGAACTTGATTCGGAATCTCAAAATCTCTTTCTTACTTACCGTAACCAGCTTGTAAACGAAGTTCATGCTCAGATTTTGGCGTTGAATACAAAACTGACCCCAGTTCATCTTGTGCAAAAGCATGTACTGAAATTCCAGAATGAAAAAAGTTTTGAATGTCTGACCGATGAAGATGTTATGAATCTTACAAAACATATTGCCCCACTAGTTTTCAACGGAGAACTGGATCAGTATGCAAAAGGATTTGATAATTTCTGTTACGGAATTATGGAAGCACAATTGTCAGAACAGCCTGTAAATATTTACCGCTCAAAGATTAAGGCTGTAGCAGAAAAACTTTTGACCAAAACATCTATTAAAGCAGTTCGGGATCATTTACCAAGATTACAGTATCTTTCTGTTAGTTCATACTACGATGGTTTAAATGTTCTTGATTATGAGGAAATTCGTAAAGAGATTCGTGACCTGGCACAATTTTCTGTAGACAGCGGGCATGAACCTTTGTTTGTTAATTATGATGATGAAGTAGCATCAGTAGATGTTCCTGCCGGAGCACATAATCCAACGCCAGCAGATAATTTTGAAGAATACAAGAAAAAAGTTGATGCATATCTTTCTGAACACATGAAGGATGAAGCAATCAATAAACTTCGTACAAATCAACCTCTTACAAAAGATGATTTTGAGAACCTTAATCATATTTTCAAAGAAGAGCTTGGCAATGAAAAAATGTTCAATGAGTTAAGCGAAGGGCGGAGTCTTGGAATCTTTATCCGCTGGGCTACAAAAATGGATAAAGAAGCTATAAATAATTATTTTGCTGAATTCATCAACGAAGCAAACATGAACAGCATGCAGATTGAGTTTGTTCAGAGATTGATAAACATTATTATCGAACAGGGCGAAATTAATCTTGAAGCATTAATGCGTGGAAAATTACCCTTTGACAGGCCTAAAGTTTTTGCCCTGTTTGGTAATGAAGCACAAAATAAGATTTTTGCCCTCATAAGAAATCTTAATTTAAATGCAAAAGATGTAGCTTAATTCCAGAGCAATTTATTTAATAAGGGCAGGGATGCGGAGGGCGCGAGCGGAGCGAGCGTTGCGGAACAAAGTGGAGCAATGAAGGCGATGGCCGGAACCCGGAGCAGCCCCTGAGCCAGTGGAATAAGAGTCGATTTTAGCAGAGGAATGAAAGAGAACAGTTAAACTTCCCCTATTCGTCTTTTTTGTCTTCGGGTTTTTCTTCGTTGGTGGCAGCTTTTACATCGGAGCGCAGATTTTTGTATTCTGAGGCGTCGGTGTAGGAAGTGAGGTCCTTTTTTATGGCGTCAAGCTGGTTTTGCAGGGCTATGTTGTTTTTTTCGAAGATGTAGTTTCTGATGAAGGTACGGAAAGAGTCCGGTGTTTCTGAGGCAAGCAGCAGTACGGACATGGCAGTTCCATCGTTGTTGACCATGGTGTTGAATACTACGCAGGAACAGACCTGGGATTTTCTTCCGGCAGTGATGCTTAAGTTTGTGAGTCGGGCGTTTTTCTGGAAGACGGGAGCAATATCCTGTTTGTAGGTGATTGCAAAGCCTGCACTGGAAATATCCTTTATGTTGATTGAGTAAAGTTTGTCTCCGTGGGCAAGATATCCGTTTACGTCGCGCATGTTGCGGGTGTCAAGACGAATGTATTTTCTGCGTCCGCGGGCTCCGTTTTTTTCAAGGATTTCTATGAAGTCTTGTATGGAAGAAGTTGAGTTTTCTATAATGCTGAAACCACCCTCAAGTTCCAGGTTTGCAATGAATTTTCCCTTGTCTTCGGTTTTTACCCCTTCTGAGACGATTCCCAGCTGAATGGATTCCAGGGCAGGATTATTTTTGAAACTTTTAAGGAAATTATACCATTCATAATAGGACAATTCTGCGTCTATGTTTACAAAGAGCATGGAATTGGGGTTTGAGGAAAGCAGAGACCTTACCTTTCTGTATTCGATAAGTTTATATACCTCATACTCAGACTGTTTTAGAAAATCAAGTAAATGTTTTTCCATCAAAAATGACGGGTAGAGAAAAAACACCTTTCTTCCAAATATTGGGTTTTCTTTTTCCATGAGCACTCCTTACTATTATAATCCAACTTTCGGAAAAATTAAAGGTCGACTTGTAAAAAAGCGGTTGATTTTTTTTGGTTTTGGAGTGTCTGTAGGGGGAGATTACAGGAGGAAGGAAACCCTCGCTTCGAAAGTAGGGGGTTTCTTCCTCCTGTATAAGGGGGTGTCGGGGCACACCCCGACAAAAAAAAGAAAAACTACTTAAGGTTTATGATGCTCTTGTCGTAGTCGCTTGGGGGAAGGAAGCCCATGAGTTCCATGAGTGTGGCTGACCATGAGCTGATTCCAAGACCGTCGTTGAGCTTGGTGTTGTCGTACTCGCCCTTGAACTCGGGGTCGTAGATTACACAGGGAACGGGGTTAAGGCTGTGGCTTGTTTTTGCCATGGGTTCACCGTTCTTGTCAAGTTTAACTTTTCCGGTTTTCTTGTCGTGCTCATACATGTCGTCTGAGTTTCCGTGGTCTGCGGTAATGCAGAGGATGCCGCCTGCCTCATCGATGGCTTTTTTGAGACGACCGAGCTGAAGGTCCATGGCTTCCATAGAACATACTACGGCATTGAATACACCGGTGTGACCTACCATGTCTCCGTTGGGGTAGTTAAGGCGGATGTGGTCATATTTTCCACTCTTGATTGCTTCGATTACTTTGTCTGTAATTTCTGCGCACTTCATCCAGGGACGCTGCTCGAAGGGAACAACATCGCTTTTCACTTCTTCGTAGTCCTCAAGTTTCTCGTCGAATTTTCCAAGCTTGTTTCCGTTGAAGAAGTATGTGACGTGTCCGTACTTCTGTGTCTCGCTGATTGCAAGAAGGCGAACACC
>CAMNHD010000215.1 GCA_946538875.1 uncultured Treponema sp. | reverse complement strand
TGGAAGTGCACTTTCAATCAGTGCCTGTGCCTTTCAGCTTGAAGGTGAACTTCAGGAACAATCCTATGCGGTGATTATCAGAGTCGCAACTCTTTATGGTCCGCTGCCGGCAGTTTTCGTGTGGACTTCTGGCGAAGAGACAGCACGTTTTGTCTCATTTGCATCACTTTCCGGAAAGGCTGCCGAAAAAGTTTATGATTCTGCCCAAAAATCACAGTTGAACTACTGGTCTCAGCGTATTCCTGGATTGTTCCCCAGAGCAGAGGAGGCTCCGGCTTTATGAAAAGCAAGATAAATGTATATACATTCATTACAAGCAGTCTCATTCTGCTTCTTCCTGTGCCTGGAAGACTTGCCTACGGCATAGTGATGCTGCTTGAACTGAACCTTCTGGTGGTATGCGGCACCTTGTTCAAGAAGCTTGTGATGCTTCTTAAGCTTGACAATCTGCTTCCCATATTGAATTCCGTGCTTCTGATAACGGTTGCCGTCCTGTACAAGCAGATTCTGACGATGATTTCGCCTCTTATGGCATTGACTCTAAGTTATGCTCTATACATGCCTGCCGTTTCCTCTTTCCTGATTGGCTACCTGTACGACTATAACAGAGTGTCGTTGCTGGCGGAACTTTCAGGAAACTTGGCCCGGACCGTAAAATTCACAGCCTATGCGCTCATGGTATTCCTGCTGAGGGATATTTTCGGCTATGGTACAATAACTTTTCCTTCATGTAACGGTATTGCCGAGCTTGTGATTCAAAAGGCAAGCGAGGGAAAGCTTTATATCGGTGTGTTCTGGGCTTCAATTCCCGGAATGCTTGTCATTCTTGCGCTGACACTGGTTGTTCTTGCTCTTGTTTCAAGAAAGCTTGCTCTGTTAAAGTCCGTGGAAGACTCGGATGCCTTGGATTCAGTGGACTTTGCAGCAGAAGTTTCATCAGAGGAAGCCCCGGAGGTGCATGATGCTGAATAACATCTGGTATTATCTTTTCTGTGGATCAGCAGTTTTTATCTACGGCATAGGAATCAACCGCTCCATTCTGGTCAGCCGTGAACCAGCCCATCTTCTGCTTGACGCGGTGAAACTCTTTCTTTCAGTGACAGCCACATCGCTTTTGACTTATCTTATAGTGGTCAATCTGCTGTCCCCTGCAAAAATCGTGGAAATATATCCCTTTGTGGCTGTCCTCATATTTTCCGTGATTTCGGTATTCATAGAGGCCATTGTAAGAATTACGGCCCATACTTCGCTGGCTGAGTATACTGTTTCTGTACTCTGCATATTGCTGGCCGTCAATGAAAGTTCCTCTCTGACGGAGTGTCTTTTGAATTCAGTGCTGTGTGTGCTGTCCTACTACCTGAGCATACCTGTGCTTTTCTCCATGCGCAAGAGGATAGAGCTTTCAAATGCGTCCGATGACTTTCAGAATATGAGCCTGCTCTTTTTTAGCATTGCAATACTGCTTGTGATTCTTTTGGCATGGAATGTTTCATGGCTTAATCTTGGAGGTGCACGGTGATTCTCAAGATAGTGTTTGTGGTGCTGATTCTCATTGCGCTGGCAGCAAGTCTTTTCTTTTTGTTCGTACTCTTCCTGCCGTCACTGAATGCTCAGCGGATTAATGCGGAAGATCCTCTTTATGCAAAGGAGGAACTGGATGCAGTCTTGAATAAAACTGAATTCAAGCGTGCTAAGACTGGCCTGATTGCCCATGTGTTTACGGATAGGAATGCACAGATGCCAGAAAAGGAACTTGTCCGTCAGACCAATGACTGCTCAATTTTTGTTATGACTTACGGCAGCGGCGTTTCTAGCTGCGTCGGTATAGGCAACTGCAGCCGCGTTTGCCCGCACAAGGCCATTGTCATCACTAAAAGAGGGGCTGAAGTCCGTCCTGACTGCAACGGATGCGGTCTCTGCATAGATGTGTGCCCACTTAGTCTGATTCAGCTGGTTTCATTGGATAAAAAAGTGGTGAATAGTACGATTGTTGCAAAAAAAGACTTTCAATTCTTTCAAAAGTGCTATAGAATGTTCTCTAAGGGAAAGAATAAAGAATAAAATATCTTATGTGTGCCATATCACTTTGTTTAGAACTGAATCTTATTGAATACTCATACGCCGACAACCATTCGCTGGAGAAGGTATATCAGGCACACTTAAAGGGACTTCTGCAGTTTCTGTACAAGCACCCCAAGTTGAACTTTACTTTCGGTTTTACAGGCGCGCAGATAGAGTTCCTCTCCCAGAAGCATCCTGAGGCTATAGAACTCCTTTCTGATCTTACCAGCCGTCATCAGGTGGAGCTTTTGGGCGGCGGCTATTATGCTCCGATTTTCCCCGTGCTTTTTCCGGTGGACCGGAGCGGACAGATAGAAAAGATGACTTCCATACTAAGGGCTACGGTAGGTAAGCGGCCCAGGGGACTGTCACTTTTTGGAAATATCTGGGAACCATCTCTTCTGCCTACAATTCAGTCATGCGGCATAGAATACATTCACCTTGATTCTCTTCTTATTCCTCCAGTATACAAGAAATACATGCCGCTTATCATCAGCGACCAGGGCAAAAACCTTAAGGTGCTTCCTGTTTATTCCGACTTCTGTGTGTCTAAGGATGAAACCGGAGAGGCCTGGCTCAAGCGGATTAAGCTTTCGGCAGACAAGCAGAAGATTACCGCCCAGTCGCCTGTGATAACTGTCTCGTACAATGCCCAGACTGTAGAGGCTTTTCTTTCCAAGGAGCATCTTGCCTTCCTTGACTCATACATGGCAAAAACAGATGAGCCTCAGGACTTTGTGTTCTCTACACCCCAGCAGTTCCTGAAAAGTGCAGAGATGTACCTTCCGTCATATATTCCGGCGGGAATGCATCCTGTTATCAGCCAGTGGGTAAAGCAGGCATACAAGAGCAATCCTCCGCAGGGAAGTTTTCCACTTACCATACATGATTTCCTTAACACTTACCAGCAGAACCGCCATCTTTACGAGCGCATGAGTTACATAAGTCTGCTTATCTCGCAGTGCCATGGCGGTGATAAAATCCGCAAGCGGTGCGCCCAGGAGACTCTTTGGGAAGCCCAGTCAGGTGTTTATTATGTGGATCTTCCTCTCGGCGGACCTGCCGTGGTGGAGCACAGGCAGAAGTCGTACAGGCTTTTGAACGAGGCGGAGCGTGTTATACGGCAGAGCAGACCTTTTGCCGAATCCCTGACCTCATTTGACTACAATGGTGACGGCCGCAATGAATATGTCTGCAAGATGGAGAAATTCCATTCTGTCGTGGAACTTAAAGGCGGTCAGATCTCTGAGCTGAACATAATCAACGGCGGTGCAAATTATGCGGCCAGCCTTTCGCGGATCAATGACTTCGACGGCGCAGAAGACAATTATGACAGGGGATTCTTTGTTGATCACCTGATGGAAGCTTCCGACCTGGTGAATTATCTGGAACTCAAACCAATTGGATCCAGTGTTTTCAGTCAGGTATTGTTTTCTGAAAAGAAATTCGATTCAAGGCGGAAGGAAATTCAACTTGAAGGCCACGGTAACTATTCTTCATTGAAGATGCCGGTTAGTCTGCGGAAAAACTATATAGTTTCGTCAAACGGCTTTATAGTCCAGTATATTCTCAAGAATGAAAGTCCGTTCCCGCTCAAGGGTGTGTTTCTGGTCGAGATAAATATGGCGCAGACGAACTTCACGCAGAATGAACAGTCTGCTCCCTATGTCTGTGAACTTATCATGGACGGCAACCGTGCGCAGGTGCCTCTTTCCAAGCAGTTTCATGCCCCCAACGGTGTGTCTCTGCTCCAGATGACAGATTCAGTGGACAAGACATCCTTTCTCTTTGAGCCAAATGAAGAATCCGGTTTTATAACAGCCGCCATCCCTTTCAAGCGTCCGTGTTCAGAGTCGGCCGACAGACAGATTGCAAGCACACAGGTTGCAGCTTTCTACTGGAATGTTGACCTTGCGGTTGACCGTGCGATGGAAAAGACAATAAACTTCAGTATCATACCTGCAAAAAAACGCTCCAGACAGTAGCTTGCCTGGAGCAGCGTATAGG
>CAMNHD010000214.1 GCA_946538875.1 uncultured Treponema sp. | reverse complement strand
TTATGCATATTCTACCATAATAATACAGAGCTGAAAGGCCAGTCACACTGAATGCCCATGGAGCACCTTCAACATCATTGCTGTTCCACTCATGAAACCATGTAGCGCCTTCAGGGTCGTAAGTGAATACACCTTCAACCTCAACAGCCTGACGGTTGCCAAGACCTACAACAAACGGAGAGCCTCCAAGCAGTGAGCGTCCGGCAGGTCCCTGGAGAGGGGCACGTGCGCGCAGCACAGGCTTGAACACCATGTCGCCATAACCAAGCTCCGCACCAAGCTGAACCTCAAAACGGTTTCCGCTTCCTGAATCAGCAGTATAGAAGCTTCCGCGTGCCATGGCAGCATTTGTGTCGGCCACAAGACCGCGGTAAATTGCCTTACCAAAAATGTATGTGTGCTGGAACATATTTGTTCCCAGTTCCACCTGTCCGCCAAGGGTATCAAAATAAGAAATCTGCTTGAGTTCCCTTGAATCGCTTACATAGTAGGCACCGACTTTTTCAGAACCAGCCATAAGGGCACCGGCCTTGAGCTGGAACCAAGGCATTATGTATGTCTCACCGTATACAGAAAGTTTCCATCCTGAACCAAATCCATTGTAAGGATCAAGAAGAATGTTTTCGCTCTGACCAAAGCCCCATGAAGCGGTGGCATTTGCAACAATACCGTCCAGCGGGCCAACGCTCGGGAACCATCTCCAGTAGTTCGCCTCGATCTTTGGATCCTCACCGCCTGTAATCTCCGGACCACCGATTACTTCAAGTCCCTGAAGTATTCCGTGACCCACAAATTCGATTGCGATTGGTGCCTTGGAACCGTATGTGTCGTAACCGATGATGTCAAAGCCTTCCTTTGAAAGACAGAACGGGTCTCCCCTTCCCTCAAATCCGGCATGTCCAACATGGTAGTAACCATTAAGGTCAAACAGTTTGTTAGAATAGCTGAGGCTTGCGGAATACAAGTCAGCATACTTAAGCTGGTCAGTTCCGCTCTTGTTGTTTCCATACAGGGAACCGGTCGATTCATAGTAGCTTGCCCAGTGGTCACCGATTCTTGTGAACGGTTCACCGGTAAATGCCTTGATTACGACTTCGCCCTCAAGACCTTCAACTGGCTTTGCCTTTACTCCGATAAGTCCCTCTGCGGCAATTGTCGGCTCATTGATATCACCGTCTCCATTCTTGTAGCGGAATGAATCTGCCCAGTTTGGAAGGCGACCGGCAAGAGACTCAGCAAGGCCATTCAGATAAACTGGAGTGGTTGCAGTCACAGTTGTATTCATCTGGCTGACCTGAACATATTTGTTTTCGTTCAGAATCTGCTTGATTGACTTTTCGTTACCCTTGGCGATGAAAAGTGAATCGTTCAGTCCACCGAATGCAGAAGCCACTTCGCGGGCACTTGAATCATAGAGTGATGTTGTTGTCCAAACCTGCTGCAGCATATAGTAAGCAGCACGAGGGACACGGACATGGATTCCGTCCTGGGTTATCGGGCTCTGTGCGCAGATACCGAACCATTCCTCGGACATGTTGTTGAATCCTTCCTTATAGTCAATGTCGTAACCGGCATTTGCCCATGAAGCATCATCATGTTCGGTAAGATTCTTGTTCTGGTATCTCTTCCACCATTCGTCAATCCACTCGAACACGAAACCGCCGATCACGTTCTGACACTTGCCTTTTCCGTATGACTGCTCATACAGTTCCTGCCACTGGCCGCGCAGATAAATCATCTGGGCAGACTGGTCTTCCTGATGCAGAAGATCGTTGTATGCATCGGCACCATGCTCTGTAAGGACAACTGGCTTGTCCAGGGTGTCGCGGATACTTTCATAGAAACTGTCATAGAACTTGTAACCACGGTATGAGTTCACGCCAAGAATATCAAGGCTCGGGCAGAGCTTACCGATCAGGTCCAGGTACTGGGTATCACCGTTGACGATACCGACCGGACGCTCCGGGTCAATTTCCTTACATGCAGCCATGGCTTTTTCCAGAAGGTCATACATGTAACCTGCCTTGACCACATTCTGCTCGCCTACAGGAAGGTCCTCGATCTCAGATGAAGACCATACAAGACCGTAGTTGCTTTCGTTACCGAACATGTACATGAGCACACCCTTAACGCCCTTGTAATCCTGGGCAGTTTTCCTTGCCTGGTTAATCAGGGTCTCACGGGTATAGTAGTCCGAGTAGTCTGTCTGAGGGTACCAGGTGCCGTTGACACTGACACCATAGCGGCCCAGCAGGTCGTTGATGATTGTGTAGATTCCATACTTGGTATAGATGTACTCAACCCACTTTGGCGGAATGGTGCTGAAGCAGCGGATTGCATTCACGCCCATTGCCTTGAGCATAGGCATATCGGTGTCTATCATCTTGCGGATGAATGCGTCACCGTGTGCAAAAAGATTGTATGTGTGGGTCTCGCCGATTGGTGTGTAAGCCCAGACCATACCCTTTACTTCTATAGGCTTGCCGTTGTCGAACAGCCTCCAGCCCTTTGAATCCTTTTCAACATATATTCCCTGACGCACAGTCTTTTTAGCAGCAGCTTTTTTAGCTGTCACAACAACTGGCGTCTCTTCCTCGGCAGTCGTATTGACCGGTACAAAATCCTTTGTCATCTGAGCCGCAGCAGAAAGGCTCAAGCCAAGAACAATTGCCGCCGCAGCAGAAAGTTTTTTATGGAACATTATCTCCTCCTAATTATTCGGGCAGAGCCACTACTTTGCCGTCACCCCATCCAGATGGATCTGCATAGGTATTGTCGTTGGGGCTATGCCAGTGAAGCAGGCCCGTACGCTCTTTACCATTGTCGGCATCATTAATCTGATAGTCAAAACGCACATTCTGACCCTTCTTCAACATCTTGCCGCCAAGCAGGGAAAGCGGGAACTCCGCCTCAACCTGATAACCGGTAGAATCGAACACAACAGCGGCCTTGATATCCTCACTGTTGATTTCCACATCGTTAAGTCCCACAGTCACAGCAAACTTGTCAGTCTTGCTGCGTGGGATAAGGCGCACGCGCACATCGGTATCCTTGAATGCTGTGTGCTTTGAAGTGTCTGTTCCAAAGAAGAACTCGACAGAATCACCGCGCCATGCCTGTGGAGCTTCGTAAAGATTCTCCGCAGTGGAATCATCTGTAATCTTTGCATAGACATACAGCTTGGTTCCGTCAGTGCGTGACACAAAGAAACCGTCAGCATTGTTCGGGTCAAACATACCGCCGTAGACCTGCTGTCTGGTATGCACACCCTCAAGGTTTTTCCATTCATCGAACTTGCCGTCGATTTCCGGTCTTGAACTGGTGGAATAATAAACCATGCTCAGTTTTTCCACTTCACCTACATCGGCACCCTCCACCTTTGGCGGAACATAAGGTGCCTCTACGATTTTCTTGGCATTGATTGTCAGACATGATGTGAACATACAAGCCGACACAAGTCCTGCCGCAAACAATAATCTCTTCATCTGCTTCTCCTATTTTTCAAGTTTTGCCTTATTCCTGTTCATCAGCTCAGTCTGCATCTCAATAACCTTGTCCACACCCTTATCTTTCTTGAAGGTGTTGAAGTCAGCAAGAATCTTGTCAAATTCGGCATCAGACTTTGCACGGATAAGTTCTGAAAGAACCTTGCCCCAACGTCTCTGGATTTCCTGGTAGATAAGGTCTTCGTCAGAACCAACAGGAAGTGCAAGACCATCGTACACAGCGTATGACATTACGTAAGGACGGGTCCACAGCTGAGGCTGCTCAAGTGCAGGAGCATACTCTGTTCCCCACTGTCCCTGCCATGCTGTGTCCATGAGCATCCAGTAAGTATAGAGGACACCTACATCAGTTTCCTGCTTGTTCTTGTCATTTGAGTCAAGATCCTTGATTTTCTGCAGAAGTTTCGGAACACCGTTCTCCATTGTATAAGTCTTGCCTTCAATACCAAAGTTGGTGTCCATCTGACCTTCCTCGCTGATAAGGTAAGTCAGGAACTGAATTGCACGGGCCTTGTCCTTGCAGTTCTTGCTGATGAGTGTGATTGTCCATCCGGCAATGCGTCC
>CAMNHD010000213.1 GCA_946538875.1 uncultured Treponema sp. | reverse complement strand
TGCAGTCCGCTGTTACGGGTGCAGTCCGCTGTTACGGGTGCAGTCCGCTGTTACGGGTGCAGTCCGCTGTTACGAGAGCACCCCCGTCCCCGCAATAATCAAAGCCCCAGAATCGTGGCGTTGCAGGCATCCAGCTCCCGCTTTACATCCGCCCCGTCCCAGATATTCTTTGAAGCATTATTCATCGCATCCCAGAACACATCCATGCTCGGAATAGAAGGCATAGGGAACGCATACTCCATCTGCTTCTGGAAACCAGGCATATAAGGACTTTCAACCTTGATACTCAGGGAAGGCAAAGCCCCCGTAAGCTCAAAGCGCAGCTTCTGCATGTCAGGCGACACACAGAATGCCGCAAAGTCATTGGCAAGCTCAGACTTTTCAGTATAAGCAGAAACAAACATCACCCTTGTACCGCTGAACGAAGCCGCAGGAACATCGGACCCAGGCAGACAAGGAAGAGGTGCAATACCAAAGTCAACACCAGCCTCCTCGAACTTCTTCACATTCCACAGACCAGTGATATGCATAGCCGCATTACCAGCCGCAAAAGCCTCATCAACAGTATCAGTGCTCATATCCGCAGAAGGAACATTCACCGCCCCGCGCAGAGACTGGAAGAACTTCATTCCCTCAACAGCCGCAGGAGTATTCAGGTAAGAATTGGAAGCATCATCCCCATCAGGCCCAAAAAGCCTATTACCGTCAGCAGTGGTAAAGATAATAGTGTAATAGGCATTTCCAACGTCCATCACAAAACCGTATTTGTCAGGATGCTCAGCAGAAAAGCCCTTGACCCATTCAGCCAGAGCCTCCCAAGTAGACGGCAGTTCCGCCTCAGAAATAAGAGCCTTATTATAGAACAAAGCATAAGTCTCAGCGCTCACCGGATAACCGTACATAGTACCAGAATAAGTGGCAGCCCTTGCACAAACCGGCAGAACCAAAGAAGCAACCGCATCAGGATTCTCAGTAGGAAGCACATGTCCACCGCTCACCAGGCGTCCAAGATTGTCATGCGGAGCACAGAACACGTCAGGCCCCACACCGCCCGGACCGTCAAGTGCAATCTTGTTGGTAGCATCGCCAACTTCAACATTAACAAATTTTATCTCAGTCTTGAGTTCAGGATGAAGATTCTTATAAGCCACCGCCGCCTGTTCAATAAATTTATCAGGACCATTCAGTGACTCCCAGACCACAAGTTCGTCAGCCTTTTTGGCACAGCCAGAAAGCACCAGCCCACACGCCACAGCCGCAGCAAAAACATTAAAACAACGCTTCATAAATCCTCCTCAGATTGTAAAACCAAAAAATCAAGCCAAATTATCAACTAAAAACATTGTAACACGTGTTGATTATACCTGTCAATTTAAATTTTACACTTTTTTCAATTTTTATAAAAAGAATACCAGAGTGGTGGGAGGGAGCATCCGGCTTCCACCTGCTGCACGAGAATAAGAAAAAGCATCAATGCAGACTACGCCCGGCTTGGAGGGCCGCCGCAGGCGGTTCCGACCGCAGGGAGGAATGGAACCCGGAATGACGGGTAAACAAAAAAAACGGACTGTCTTACATGAAGAACAATCCGTTTTATATAAAAATATCGTCCAGAAAAAACTAGCGCACCAGCTTGCGGTACATCGTCTTGTGCGGACGGTCGGCATCGTCGCCAAGCATCTTTTTGCGCCACTCGGAATACTCGGACCAGTTGCCCTCGAACCACTTGACTTCACTGTTGTTTTCAAAGGCAAGGATGTGGGTGCAGATGCGGTCCAGGAAGTAACGGTCGTGGCTGATGACCATCACGACTCCCGCAAACTCGTTGATTGCCTCCTCAAGGCTCCGCGTTGTTGTGATGTCAAGGTCGTTGGTGGGCTCGTCAAGGAGCAGCACGTTTCCCGCTTCCTTGAACATCATGCCCATGTTAAGGCGGTTCTTTTCTCCACCGCTGAGCACGGAGATTTTTTTGCTCTGCTCAGGACCGTTGAAGTTGAACCAAGAACAGTAGGCACGGCTGTTCACTTCGCGCACGGCACCGTTCACAGGGCGGCCCTTTTCGTCAACCGCGCCCAGCTTTATCAGATCCGCACCGCCGGAAAGCATTTCCCACACGGTCTTGTTAGGGTCAAGTTTGCTCCTCATCTGATCCACGTACACAAGCTTCACGGTTTCGCCAACCTTGAGTTCTCCAGAATCAGGCTTTTCTTCGCCTTCGCTGCCGTCCGGAAGCAGTACCTTCTGACCCGCAGCAGTTGCAATCATCTTGAACAGCGTGGTCTTACCTGCACCGTTGGGGCCCACAATTCCAACCACGGCACCTGCCGGAATGTGGAAGTCAAGGTTCTCGAACAGAACACGGTCGTCAAAACTTTTGGTAAGGCCAGTCGCATCAACCACAAGGTTTCCAAGGCGTGGGCCTGCGGGAATTGAAATCTGGCTGTCACGCAGCTGCACACGCTTGCTTTCTTCGGCAAGGAGCTGCTCGTACTTGGTGATATGCTCCTTGTGCTTAGCCTGTCTTCCCTTTGCACCGGCATGAATCCAGTCAAGCTCCTCCTGCATCTGCTTCTGGCGGACGGAAGCCTGCTTTTCCTCAAGTGCAAGACGCTTCTGCTTTGCTTCGAGCCATGCAGAATAATTTCCCTTGAACGGATAACCTTCTCCCCTGTCCATTTCCAGAATCCAACCCGCAACATTGTCAAGGAAGTAGCGGTCGTGAGTGATTGCGATTACAGTTCCGCTGTAGTTCTGCAGGTGACGCTCAAGCCAGGCCACAGTCTCGGCATCAAGGTGGTTTGTAGGTTCGTCAAGAAGAAGAATGTCCGGCTGCTGCAGCAGGAGGCGGCAGAGGGCAACACGGCGGCGCTCACCACCGGAAAGCACATCGACAACCTGTTCCGGCGGTGGGCAGCGGAGGGCATCCATTGCAAGTTCCAGATTTGCGTCAAGGTTCCAGGCATCACAGGCATCAAGTTTTTCCTGCAGCTCCGCCTGACGTGCGCAAAGTTTGTCAAAATCCGCATCCGGGTCGCCGAACGCTTCGTTCACCTTGTCAAACTCAGCAAGAAGGTCGGTCACAGGCTTTACGCCTTCCATCACGATTTCCTTTACAGTCTTGCCTGCCTCCAACTGAGGTTCCTGCTCAAGGTAGCCAAGGGAATAGCCCTGCGACACATGGGTTTCTCCGGTAAAATCCTTGTCCACGCCAGCAAGAATCTTGAACAGCGATGACTTACCTGCACCGTTTTCGCCGATGACGCCGATTTTTGCGCCGTAATAATATGAGATGCTGATGTCCTTCAGCACAACCTTGGTTCCGTATGCGCGGGACACACGGTCCATAGTATAGATGATTTTCTTTTCGTCAACAGTCTTAGCCATAGCTCCAATATATAGAAGAAAACTAAAATTTTCAATGGGTCAATTTGTTTTGCGGATTTTCTTTTTCCGGAGCACGAGGCTTTTTCCACATCCATTTTTCTGCTGCAACCGGGATAATGTTCCGCAAAGCGATGCCGTGCAGGACAAGACAAGTCTTTGCGGTAAAATCTGACTTAGATTCTCCAGACAATAAAATATTCAAACCCGCTTTCCGTGGTTCCGTCCGCTTCGCTACCTCCATTGCTGCCGCAACCGCCTTGCGGCGGCCACTCCAATCGGGGCTAGGCTGCTTGGGCTCGTCTTTCACATTTGTCTTTTCCTTAAAGATTCTGCACCACCATGGCCACACCCGAAGCCACCAGAAGAAGGGTGACGATAATCTTCACCGTTTTTTCCTTCAAAAAAGAAGAGCTTTTCATTCCTGCAAAAAGCCCCAGAAGCATAAAGGGCAGCAGAATGGCGGCAAGCTTAAGGGATGCAAAATTTATTATGCCCAGCACAGAATACAAGACTATGCGGAAGGTATTTTCCACCATAAAGACTATGCAAAGATTTGCCTTGAACTCATCACAGTCTTCCGTCACCCTGCTGATGTAAGCCGCAAGCATTGCCCCCACACCAAAGAGGCCGCTCATAATTCCCGACAAAATTCCGATTATCCCCAGCACAAGCCTTGAGCCTTTGAACTTAATG
>CAMNHD010000212.1 GCA_946538875.1 uncultured Treponema sp. | reverse complement strand
AATTCTTCTATCTTGAGTTTTGTGAAGCCATAGTAGTTTTCAGGATTCTTTGGATGGTTCTCGTCGATCGGGAGGTACTGCGGTTCACCAAAGACGGCGGCGCTTGAAGAGAAGACCATGTTCAGGCAGTTGTACTTTACTGCCGCGTTCAGGATGTTCATGGTGCCGCTGATGTTGTTGATTGAATACTTTTCAGGCTTGACCATTGACTCACCTGCTGCCTTGAATGCCGCAAGGTCTATGAATGCGTCAAAGCCGCGTGCAAATGCTTCTTCCAGTTCGTCCTGATGAAGGATGCTTCCTGCTATGAATTCGTTTTCCGGGAAAAGGTTCTGAACCAGTCCGCTTGAAAGGTTGTCAAAGACTGTGACGGTGTGGCCTTTTGCCATAAGTTCCTTAACTACGTGACTTCCGATGTAACCTGCTCCGCCTATAACGAGTACCTTCATTTATGCCTCCAAAACTGTGTTTACGGTGTCTCCAAAAGCTTTGACCTGTGGAGTTATTTATTTTCTGAGCCTATATTGTACACCTTATTGCCGAATAATGCAAGAATATGCCGAAAATGAACAACGAAATCAGTCTTTACAAAATGCAGACACAAAGTGGCTGCCGGCCGCATGACGGGTGCGGGCCACACTTACCGGTCCGGCCACACTTACTGGTCCGACCGGCCACTCACTGCCCCTCGTAAAGATTCGGTCTTCCAAGATAATAGCCCTGCATGTACTTGACAGACCGGTTCTTAAGGTATTCATATTCACCCTGAGTCTCAACACCCTCGGCCAGCACTTCCACATGATTCTGATTCATCTCCAGAATAATCTCATCCATATAGCGCTGCTTTTCCGGATCAGAGTCGATACCCGAAATAATCTTGCGGTCAACCTTGACAATATCAGGAGAATAAATCTCAATACACTGCCGGTCAATATTCTGCCCCGTACCAAAATCGTCGATTGCAATCATCTGCCTGACATTGTTCTTTGCAAACTGCATCTGCTTTTCCTGCCAGGCAACAATATTCAGCTTTGTGTACTCAAGGATTTCCACCACAAGGCGGTTTCTCAGACGGTTCTGGGTAAGAGCCTTGACCTTCAGCATGGCATCGCGCGAAACATAGGCCGCAGGAAACGAATTGATAAAAAGCTTTCCCTCAAGCTTGAGCTCAAGAAAACGCTTGGCGGCATAGTATGTGGTAATCTCTTCAATCTCGTTCAGCCGCCCAAGTTCCTCAAATTCCTCGATAACATCCATAGGCGAATACGGAAACGGCCGCATCAGGGCTTCATGTCCAAAGACAGTTCCGGACCTTACGTCAAACACCGGCTGAAAAGCAAATTTAATTTTCTCCGGACAAGCCATGACTTGTTGTATTGTAACATTTTGCTCAGCCATGAAACCCTCTTGCGAACTATATTACTCTCACCAAAGAAGTGCGGAAAATGCACTCTTAAAGTAACAACAATTATAACACAGCCATTCTAAAAATGCAATTTATCTTAAATTTTTCCCTTTGTTTTTTTTGGACGGAACTTCAATGCCACATTCCCGCGTGATGCAAAACAGTTAAAATTCAATGGACAATCCGACCGTTTTTTAGTATTATTTAACCGTTGCGCTTTGAGTGCGTAAATATTTTGTTTGGAGTGAAAATTGAACGACTCACTTTTTAAGACAGTTTGTGAAGAAGAAGAAGAGGAAAACAAGAAAAAGGACCAAGGCTCCGACCCTCTGGCAGAAAAATTCCTTAAGACACGCCAGATTCTCCTCAGCGGAGAGATAAATGAAGAAAATGCTGAAAAAATTGTGCGCCAGCTCCTGATTCTGGAAGCAGACAGCGACAAGCCTATCTATATTTTCATAGACTCACCTGGCGGAGATGTGGACGCAGGCTTTGCAATCTTTGACACAATCCGCTTTATCAATGCTCCGGTTTACACTGTGGGCTGGGGTCTTGTGGCTTCTGCCGCCGCCCTGATTCTCCTGGCAAGTCCCAAGGAACGCCGTCTGGGGCTTCCGCACAGCCACTACCTGATTCATCAGCCTTCCAGCGGAATGAAGGGTGTCGCAACAGACATCGAAATCCATGCCGCAGAAATTGCAAAGACAAAGGCCAAGATAAACGAGATTATCGCCACGGAAACAGGCACTGCGCTTGACAAGGTGACTAAGGACACCGACCGTGACTACTGGCTCAACGCAGAAGAATCCGTGGAATACGGCCTTATCAGCAAAGTTATTTCAAAACGGGCTGAACTAAAGTAAAACAGTAAGGCTTCCGGCTTTGGTGCAGGAACATGGAACAGGCGCAGACAGGCACATGGGCTTTACAAGTCCAGCCATACTGCCGCCTCACCATGACCGCACAGCCGTCCGCAAAAGGCATCGCTATGACGTTTGAACTGTCCGACTCAATGATTGACGATATTATCTTCTCCATGGAAGACCAGAACGGTGTATGGCTGGTTGACGCGCAGGAAGGCTGCGTATTCAACTCTGAATCACACCCAAGCCTGAGTCCCGTGCAGATAATGAGCATCTACGAAACCGACGAGGACCGGTTCTACGAAATTCCTGCCTGGACAAGCGCCGACGGTTTCCAGCTGCTGGAAGAATTTACCGATAATTTGCATACACCGCTGGCCCGCGAAGAACTTCGCCGTGTCATCACAAGCGGTAGGGGGGTGTTCAGGAAATTCAAGGATGTTATTAGAGCTTACCCCGAAGTGGAGCGTAAATGGCACTTCTTCAAGGCTGCCAAAATGAAAGAACGCATCATGGAATGGTACAATACCTTGCGTGAGCATTGGGGGCTTGAGAAACTCGGTCTGGAGGACGGTGAATTGTCCGAGGATACAGAGGATCTTGTCTGCAATGACTTTGTTTTTAGGGAATATAATTCCTCCGGGGACTGGAATGATATTGAGCGCGAAGGTAATTTAGTGGCAGCAGAATACACAGAGCAATTCGGCAGCGAACTGGGGAGTGCTTTGGGGCACACATGGAAGCATCTTTCGAGCATTTGCGATGCGCCTTTAAAATACGGATTTGTATGCCATTCCCTTTCCGACGAATTTACGGGTTGCCTCTTGGTCGCACGCTGTCCGTCCTCTTCAAAGACTGCCGTTACCCTGACAGATTTCTTTGTAGCAAAAAAATACCGTGGCTTGGGTATAGGCAGGGAATTACTTGCCAAATCGATTGCCTCTTTGAAAAAGCTCGGGATTAAATGGGTACTACTATCAAATGTTATGACACCGCAGGCCTTGGAACCCTTGCTGGAACAGAACGGTTTCACAAGAATTGGTCTTGGCTATGCGGCAGATTTAAGCAAGGAGTAAAAATTATGTCTTATTCAGAAAAGACTGTTGTGAACGAAGACCAGATTGCGTCTTTTTTGGCGGATGCACTCAAGCAGGTACAGAATGCTAGCGAAGCCGATGTCCAGGCTTTGAACCAGATCAAGAAACTTTTCAAGAAGAACGTTCCTTTTTCACGCCGTTCTTATGTTGCCGCCTACCTGATTAAGCAGGCCGGTTCACGCACACGCTTTGGCCGTGACCGCTCAGACCGCAGCGAACGCACCGACCGCAAGAGAAATGACCGCAACGAGCGCAGCGAACGCTTCAGCCGCGACCGCTCAGACCGCAACGAGCGCCTGGAAAGAAGCGAAAAATCAGATCGCACACCACGTGAACCCTCACAGACAACTCCACACACTCCACGTGTACAGATTGCCCCCGAAGCAGCAACCACAATCTTCATCGGTATCGGCCGCAACCGCCGCGTATTCCCACGTGATCTTGTAGGTCTTCTGGTAAGCGTGGCAGGCCTTGACAGGGAACGCATCGGAGACATCCGTGTCCTTACAAACTATTCATTCATCCAGCTCTACACAGAGGACTGCGAAAAGACTATCGCCGCCCTTAACGGTTACGACTACCGCGGCCGCACCCTCAGCGTGAGCTACTCAAGACAGAAGGTGGACGGAGAGACAGAGACCCCGGCAGAAGCAGTTTCATCTGTCATCGCAGAGTCAGCAGACAGCACACAGGCAGTAAACACCAGCGCTGACGATCAGGGAGTGGAACC
>CAMNHD010000211.1 GCA_946538875.1 uncultured Treponema sp. | reverse complement strand
TTAGGACAACGGGTTTTCATCCCGTCAACATGGGTTCGATTCCCGTAGGAGATGTTAAGGTCTTTAGCTTATGCTGAAGACCTTTTTTTATAGTAACTTATTTTTTATGGCCCTAAGGACTCCCTGGAAATCAGCCTTTGTAATAAAAAGGGGCGGGGAGAGAACTCTCTTTAAGGCCTGCCCCTTTACTGATTTATTTTGTTTCGTCCACTATTGTCGCACCGGCGGCATTACGCTTTATAGAACTGATTCCGTTTTTGCAGGCTGCAAGCTGTGGATAGCTTTCTCCGGTTGCAATAATCTGGCCGTTACCACTCTTAAGGCGGAAACGGTATTCACCTTTTTTATCCTTATAGACTTCAAACTTTGGGTTCTTTTCTTTCTTAAAATCATCACCATCCTGGATTTCTACAGGAGATTCAGCGTTTTTGATTACACTTTGAATTCCCTTTTTGCAGGTAACCTTTGTTTTGTAAACTTGTGAAGTAGCGATGATTTCTCCGTTTCCGGCATGAAGATTGAACTTAAAACCGTTTTTTGCCTGGCTTATGACAAATTTTCCCATTAGTAAAACCTCCTCATGGAATTATCTATAATATAAGTATATAACCGATATGATGTATTTGCAATCAGTTTTTTGTGAGATTCAGTTAAATTTAAGTGTAACTAATTGAATATTAACCAGAGGAATACGCCGGATTGTAGCCAGCACGCCAAAGGCGTGAGCCCGAAGGGCCGAAACTTTAGTGTAGTGGCGGAAAGCCGGGATCTTGATTTTGGTAAATCTGCGGAATACGCTGATATGGTAGGATGCGGGATTGGAGTTCCGTTCAAAAAAAAAGACCCGGAGACATTATTTTATCCCCGGGCTATAATTGGTTTATGAGCCTACAACACCATGACTATGATTTTTGCGGCTAGCACGATAGATACCAGTGCGAACGGATATGTTGCCGCATACGCGGATGAAACTTCGTCTGTACCGGCGGTTGCAATGAGCGTGCCAAGGGCGGGTGTTGATGTCATGCCGCCAGTAATTGATCCAAGGTTGTTCAGGATACTGAGTTTGAATACGTAGCGTGCTATGATGTAACCGACAATCATCGGAACTAAGGTCATAACCGCTCCGTAGATGAAATATGTCCAGCGGAATTTGTCGATAAAGTTGACACCACCTGGAACTCCGGCTCCAATCAGGAAAAGTACAAGGCCAAGCTCGCGCATAAAGTTCAGGGTATCCTTCTTGATGCGGCAGTCAATTCCTCCAAGATGAGCAAAGTGACCTACTATCAGACCTCCGATAAGACAGCCGCCGGAGTTTCCAAGGGAGAAGTTGATTCCGGGAATCTTTATGGCACCTATAACACAGCCAAGGGCCACTGCAAAGAAGAATGCAAAGAAGCCGAAAGGATCCAGGGCAGTTACATTGCGCTTAAGCTCAGGAACTTTTATTGTGTTTGCGGCCTGGAAGTGCTCGACTTCATTTTTCATGTTGACCTTTAGGATTTTCGGAACGAGCTGAACAAAAAGGACAACTCCAAGAACACCGAATGTATAAGCAATTCCGTAACCGGCAGTCACGTCCGCCTCGAAGGTGGAGACGCTTCCGGCTGCTGCATTTGCCTGATCCAGGGCCACAGCAACTTCCTTGCCCGCACTGAAACCTGGGGTAGAAGTAAGGCCTCCTGTAAGGAGTCCAACAGCCATTGCCGGTGAACAGTTTTTGTCAATAAGGGCAAAGATTACGGCTGTTCCTGCTCCAAGGGCGATGATAATAATACCGAGGAGAATGTATGCAAGTGTGCTTTTGTTAAAGGAACGGAAGAATTTTGGACCGGCGATGAGACCTACAGCCGTAACGAAAAGTGCTGTTCCAAGGTTTGAGACGATTCCAAAGTTCCCCTTGATTTTATCGCTGAAAAGGATGATTTCCTTTGTTCCAATAAAGAAAGAAGGTATAAAGTGAATGACCACACCGTAGATAAGTGCAACAAGGAGGACACCTGCGGTTCCAAGCTCAATACCCTTGATTTTGATTCCACCAACCAAGTAGCCAAGGGCTCCTATGGCAAACACAACGAAAACAAACGACAATATGGCGCCGGTTACGCCACCTAAGTAAGAAACCATGATAGTACCTTTAACTTATAAAAATTTTGCGGTTAGTGTTTATAGACGAGTATAAAATTAGCCACGATGCGATTATAATCTTTTGTAATAAGAGTGTCAACGATTTGAAAATAAAGAAAATTCCTGGCTAAATTAGCAAAATAAAAAAGGCTTCTGGCAGAGTCCTACTTCATACCAAAAGCCCGTTTGTGTAAAGTCTGTGATTCAGCAGAACCTATTCGTCGATTTCCAAGTCATCCTTTACTTCGGATGCACGGGAAGAAGCGGTTAGGGTACCCTTTGAATTCTCGGTGACATCTGAGCCGGTTTCACTTTTTACGACTATGGAAGGGCTCTTGCGCAGTCCCTTTGCAACTGAGGTATGGGCCTTTACCAAAACGGCAGCTGTGTCCTTCTGCATAGGTTTGATTGTTACTTCGCTCTTGTCTTCGAGTACGAGAACCACCTTGGAGTTAACAGAGGTGTTGAGTACTGTTGACTCCGAAATCTTCTGCCCCTTTTTGACTGATGTCCATTTTCCGGGGGCAGATTCGTAGGTAACCTTGCCACTGACAGACTTTACTTCGTAAGTTTCAGCAAAGAGAAAGGCAGCTGTTAAAAGCATTGTGATCAATATTGCAAATTTCTTCATATCAATTCCTCCTTCATTAGAAATTGTCCACCCATCTGTATTTTAACACAAGTTTCTAAAATATCAACAAGCAAGGTGATTTAATGTTACAATTTTATGCAAGATTACTTATTTAAACGCCCTGTTGAATTCCTGCAGAATCTTGCTCTTTGAAGGCATTTCAAGTTTCGGGTTTGAGTCAGGAATACCTACTGTGCTGTATTCCTTCCATGCCTCCTTAAGTGGTATAAGTGCACGCTCCTCTGGATATTTTTTCCACTCACGCATTGCGGTACTGCGCTCAAGCTCGAATGTATCCTGGCACAAAGTTATCTCCAGTGGAATCCAGACCTTGTCGTCCATAATCACACAGTCACCTGCTTTTGACGCCTGATCAGGGCTAAGACCAGAATCAAATGCAATGAAGATATGTCCAGGGCATGTGATGAATGCGGTTTCTATGCCAAGAACTTCAAGAAGTGCGCAGTTCAGGATTGAAAGGTCGTCACAGTCTCCGCCATGATACAAAAGTGTCTGGTAGGGGAACTGCAGGAAGTCTACCGCACTGGTACCCCGGGTGTCTGTAAAGGCACTGGCAGGGTCAATAACGTAGTTGATACCATAAGCCTTGAGGGCACTGAATATGGCGGCGGCATACTGAATATTCTCCGGAATTGACGGATTCAGTTCGGCCTTGACTACAGAACGTACAAAATTTGCAAAGAAGTTTGCACTTCCGTCTCTGACACTGACAAAAGCAGCTGCACGGCGGTCGTCTTCCCAGGTCATGTTGTTGCGGCTGAGAGTCTGAAGCTCTATGATATGGTCGCATGACATTTTTTTACCAAGGGACTTGTACTTTACAGTGACTTTTGCAGTAGTGTTGACTGGCATGAGCGTAGTAAGAACTGCTTCGTCAAGGAAGGCTGTCAAGTCGGCGGTAAAAAGATCGGTACGTTTTACACGTTCATACTTGGCGCATACACTCGGACTGGTCATAAACTGTTCTATAAACACGGTGACTTCAACATCTGTTATATCAGTCTTTTCGTTATTGACAAAGGTAATGGAACCGAACGGGTGTTCTTCATAACGGCTGTAGAAAACGGGGAAAATAGGATTAGTAAAAATAGGATGCAGATCAGAATCCTGCATTTCCACAGACGAGGTTGTTATGAATCCCTTTGTGAAATTATACTTTACTCCAAGGCCAAAAGCGATATTCTTGGCATAGGAGCCTGCGCCGTCAAGAAAATCCTTGTATTCGGTAAAGGCTCCGAGAGAAAGCTCCGGCATAAGGTTGAAGTACGCGGCAAGTCTGGCTCCATAGCTTGCTCCAGAGGTAGCAGGTATCTTATTATTTGATTCT
>CAMNHD010000210.1 GCA_946538875.1 uncultured Treponema sp. | reverse complement strand
TCACGCAGGCGTTCCTTTAGACGGCTGTCCAAGATGGAACGGTTTGTATCGGAAAAAGTGATGCCACTTGCATCATAAATGAGTTTACGGAACTGATCAAATTGTATATCTGTAAGCAAGTCTGCCATATTCTTAGATTATATACCCGAATTCTCAAATTGTAAACCAAAAAGAATTATTTTGTTTAAAAAAATCTTTAGTTTACAGCCACAAAAAAAATAAGGGGACAAGTCAAGAAGCGGTACCCGCCGGATTCTTTGCCGTCCCCGTCACAGTTTAAGCCTGCACAACGTCAGCGCTTGAACGAAACCACACTCTTGGGATCAAGGCTGCGGCCGTTTTTATATACAGTGAAATGCAGGTGCGGTCCAGTACTCATACCAGTGCTGCCCACAAGTCCGATTCTCGTGTCGGTGTAGACATACTGTCCCCTGGTCACAAGCAGAGAGCTCATGTGGCCGTACAGAGTCTTGTAACCGGTGTTGCCGTGGGTGACAATCACATAGTTTCCGTAGACATCGCTCCATCCGGCAGTAGTCACAGTACCCTCGCGGGCAGAATAGACGCTGACTCCCCTGGCACAGGCCATGTCGACGCCGCCGTGGTAAGTGCGCCTGCCGGGGTCAAACGGATTCTTGCGCCATCCGTAATTTGAAGAAATATAAAATCCCGAATGCAATGGAAGCTTGAAAGCGTCCCCGTTGATTTCCTGGAGAGCCCACCTGTCGAGCATTGCATAGGGAACAAAATATCTGTATCCCACTGCAAGTTCCGTATCAACATCTTCCAGACCGTTGGCCTTGGCCATAAGCACGTCCTTTCCCTCAGCAGTCTTGTCGGAAAAAAGGCACTTCTTTGCCACAGTGGCCGGAGTCTCACCCTTGTTCACCACATCGTAGAGTATTCCCGGCATAGATGGAATAATCAGGTAAGTGTTGGGCTGAATAGTTCTGGTTGATTTAATTCTGTTTACAGAAATAAGCGTATCCTGTGTAACCCCGTAAGCCTCTGCAATCTTTCCAATCATGTCGCCGGATTTGATTCTATAGGAAAAATAATACAAATCCCTGTCATCGGACGATGCAGGCGAAAGAACAGCATCGGAGCCTATGTCATCCGTAAAATCCATGACCAGGGACTCATCCCCGCTGCCTAGAATTTCACTCATGTAGGCCGACTCAGGAATCGGCATGTCCTGTCCACCCTGACCGTTCATGCTTTCATGACGCACCACTGCCATGGTCGTAACCACAACAAAGGCCGCTGTGCAGAAAACCGAGAGAGAACATGTAAACAGAAACTTGAGATAATTCTTCATTTTACTTGCTCTGCTACTGTAACATATTTTTTGACGCTTGGCAATTTTTTTCATAACAAACCCACTTTATTTTTTTCCCAACCCTATTAAATACGTCTCAAAAGATTCAGTACGGCATGCTTCAGGCTTGAACCCTTTGGCCTGCGTAAAAATCTCCCTCATTTTCTGAAGTTCCTTCTGCTGGTTTCCGTTCTGGAAAATCTTTACGCAGAAATTACCACCCGCCTTCAACATCTGGCCAGCATACCAGATGGCCATGTCCACCAAAGACTTTGAACGTGCGGTGTCTATGACCCTGTTTCCCGTGGTAAGCGGAGCAGCATCACAAACGACCAGATCAAAGGGGCCTTCTGCACTTATTTTGTCAAGGATTTCCTGGCTGGTCAAATCTCCCTGGAAAAACACAAGGTTTTCACCCTTCACACTTTTCGACAGAGGATTCAAATCGCAGGAAACAACCTTGCCGGTTCCCTCCAGGTTACGCAGAAGCCATGTAGTCCAACTTCCCGGGGCAGAGCCAAGATCGAGCACAGTATAATTCTTCTTGAGCATTCCGAACTTCTGGTCTATTTCCTGCAGCTTGTATACACTGCGGGCAGGGTAGCCTTCCTTAAAGGCTTTTTGAGACCAGAAATCAGGTTTTGCGTATGAATTAGTCTTTGACGGCATATCTTAAAATTCGGCATTTTGGCCGTCAAAATAAATGGTAAGTTTAAGTTTTTTTGCCATCTCCGGGGAGACGATGGAAGCCAGCTGCGGCACCGGCTTCCAAAAAGAACAGCTTTTCCTCAAGATGCAGGCTAAAGTCTTCCGCCCCAGGGAATGGAATTCCGCCTGCATAGTGACTCATACTCCGCCTCCTCTGTTTCAGAACATTCACCTGTAACAAAAAAGCTCATGTCAGGAGGCAGTAGGAGACCGGAATCAGTGACACCCCCGCAGGAATCACTACCCCCCCCGCCGGAATCAGCTTCATCAAACAGCGGCTCGACACGCAGGGCCTGATTTGCAACACCGTCACGGCTGTCCACAACACGCATCCCCTGCCCCGCACACTTCTGTATATCCGCCGCAATGTGCGTAAAATGAGTGCACCCCAAAATCACAGTATCACATCCGCATTTCTTAAAGTATTCAACCGCCGGTCTCACAGCATCAAGACGCTCAGACTCGCTGGCAGTAAAAAGCCTGTGTTCAACAAATTCAATCAGCTCAGGGTCACCGCGCAGAAAAACCTCGCAGTCACTGGCAAAGTCACTGATTAGCTTGCGGTTGTATGGATGGTTCACAGTGGCATTGGTCGCCAGAAGCCCAATCTTCCTGTTCACAGAAACCTTGGCCGCAAGACGCACAGCAGGAACAGTCCCCACAATCGGAAGTTCCGGAAAACGCCGCCTCAGATCCGCAAGAGAAGTCACACTTATAGTGTTGCAGGCAATCACAACAGTCCGGGGATTCCACTTACGGACAATAGATTCCACCGCCTTGGAGGCACAGTCAGTAATCTCCCCGGCAGACTTCTCTCCATACGGAAAGTGTTCAGTGTCGCCCAGGTACACACATCTGCGCCCGGGGCATTTCTTTTTAAGCTCCAGCATGTACGGAATTCCGCCGGTACCGCTGTCCAAAAACGCAAAGTCTATATGCTCAGTCATAAAACTCAAAACCGTCCAAATTCACCCAAAGAGCGCATCAAATGCCTTTTTAGCCGCAGCCGCCTTAGACTCAGCCGACTTGGATTCAGCAGCACAGCCACTCCAGTCCCTCCGCAGAGAAAAACTTGAGCAGAAATTAGCCCTCTCCTTGTCCTGTACAGGGTCATCCACAGATTCATGACAGTCAAAATGACTACCCGGAGCATAGAACATACAGTTTCTGCAGGAATGGAGATCCTTATGGCAGACAGGACACACATCAGTCCTATACACATTTTCTTCTATTATATTGTTTCCGCATTTCCAGCACATAAAAACAATTCTATCCATTTGACTAAATGTTTTCAATAGCGTACAGTATAGACATGTATCTGTTCAACAAGTGCAAGTGTCCTGAATGCAACATGCAGGCCTTATCCACAATCACAGCGCAAGGTGAAATCTCAAACCAGGGAGGCTGGTGCCTTAAACACTCGCCCCACCCCGACTACGTAAGGGCACAGCTCTGGAACTACATCAAGACACATGATAAAATCGTGGGACTGAACGCATGCGGGCTCACCATCAAAAACGCAGACATAAGCGGCAAACGCTTCTACGGATGCAACCTGCAGCACATGATTATTTCCAACACACACTGCTCCAACATGAGGGCCAGAATGTGCATGCTGGATTTCTCCACAATATCCGATTCAGACTTCATCAACTCCAACATACAGTACACATCCCTTTCCGGGAGCCGCTTAGTCCATGCCCTGTTCACCGGCAGCGACCTGATACACAACAACTTCAACGGCATAACATCATACCAGTCCTCCTTTGACGACAGCGACCTGTACAACAGCCGCTTTATCCGCGCAGTGCTGCTCAGCACATCAATGAACAACTGCAACCTCAAGAAGACTGTCTTTTACGAATCCGTGCGCGAAGGCATGGCATTCAAGCTGTCCAACACAAGGGAATCGCTTACCGACCGCTCAAAGGGAGGCCTGACGGGAGAATTCAATCCGTTCGCCGTAGACATCTCCGGCTCAGGTACAGCAGATTCCGGGTTCAGCTCAAACAGTTCCGCCGATTCAGGAAGTTCCGCCGCAACGGAGGCAAGCATATGAAGGTATACTTCCACCTGAGCCTGGAAGGATTCACAA
>CAMNHD010000209.1 GCA_946538875.1 uncultured Treponema sp. | reverse complement strand
CAGGCTAAGATGGAGCTTTGCGATCCCGACCCGCTTATAGAAAAATTCGCTGAATTTTTCAAACCTGAATTCGACTCAAAGAAGGTGAGGCTTGATTTAAGACTCTGCAAGTCCGGTGCAAGGCTCATGCTGGATCAAAAACTCTTCCGCGAAATAATAATCAACCTTACACAGAATGCGCTTTCTGCAATGGAGGAGAACAGCACCTCCGCAAGGCCTTCTGTTTTGACTATCAGCAGTCACATTAAGGAAGATAATTATCTATTGACCATAGAGGACACCGGTTCAGGCATGGATCAGGAAACTGCCTCCCATGTGTTCGAGCCGTACTATACCACAAAGGCCATTGGTACAGGGCTTGGACTTACCACTGTCTACAAGATAATCAAGGAATTCAGGGGAGATATCCGTGTTGACTCTGTCAAGGGCAAGGGAACTGTATTTACAATTACTATACCTGTACCACAGCACAATATAAAACTTCTGCCGCAGAAGAGGTCAAGCTGATGAAATTCACACTGCTTATTATCGATGACGAAAAGAATATCCGCGAAGGGCTTGCCGCCAACTTTGAGATGGCTGATTACAATGTAAAGACTGCTGCTTCAGGGCAGGAAGGTCTTGCCCTGATTGAAAAGGGTGACATTGACCTTGTCATTACGGATCTGCGTATGCCGGGAATAAGCGGAGAGGAAGTCCTTGCCAAAGTCACGGCCGAGACGCCTGGTATCCCGGTGATAATCCTTACAGGACATGGCAGCATTGACAGTGCTGTGGAGGCTATGCGGCACGGTGCCTATGACTTTTTGACAAAGCCGCTTAACCTTGACCAGCTTGATATGATTGTGAAGCGGGCTCTGGAAAACCGGGAGATGAGTCTTCAGCATCAGCAGTTGAAGCAGGAACTTGAAAGCAACGAAGCTCTCCGCGGAATGATCGGGAATTCCATAGCCATGCAGAAGGTACAGCAGACTATCCGCAAGGTCTCTGACAGCAGGGCGTCTGTTTTGATTACTGGTGAAAGCGGTGTTGGCAAGGAAGTTGTGGCAAATGCAATTCACAATATGTCTCCGCGCAGGGACAAGAGTTTTATAAAAGTACATTGCGCGGCACTAAGCGAGACTCTTCTAGAAAGCGAGCTTTTTGGACACGAAAAAGGGGCTTTTACCGGTGCCGACCGGATGCAGAAGGGACGCTTTGAGCTGGCGCATGGCGGAACAATATTTCTTGACGAGATAGGTGAGATAAATCAGAATGTTCAAATAAAGATTCTCAGGGTTCTTCAGGAAAAACGTTTTGAACGCGTTGGTGGAGAACAGACTATAGAGGTTGATGTCCGTATAATCGCTGCGACCAACCGGAACCTTGAGGAAGAGGTAAAGGCCGGACGCTTCCGTGAGGACCTTTATTACAGGCTCAACGTGGTCCGCATCCAGGTTCCTCCATTGAGGGAAAGAAAAGATGATATTCCTTTGCTAATGTCTGCCTTCCTTGATGAATTCAATTCGGAGAATGGAAAGAAGATAGAAGGTGTGGACAAAAGGGCAAAGGCTGCTATGTTCAAGTATAATTGGCCCGGAAATATCCGCGAACTGCGCAACTGCATGGAGAGTGCCGTTGTGATGTGTTCCGGGCGTGAGATTGAACTGGAGGACTTGCCCCCGGTGATTGCCCAGAGCAGTATGTCCGATTCTGTTTCGGTACCGCTTGGGATAAGTTTGGACGAGGCTGAGAAAGTGATTGTCCAGGAGAATCTTGCCGCCAACGGAAACAATAAGAGCAGGACCGCCGAAATCCTGGGCATTGGCCGTAAGACTTTGCAGCGCAAGCTTGCCGAGTGGGGACTCTCAGGAGGAGAAGGTGCCGATGCAGACAATGTATGACAGATTGGGTGACTTATTGAACGAAACCCTTGACGCAGGTGAGGTGCGCTTTGTAAAGGTTCCAGTGGGCGGTTCAGCTGCTGCGGGGTCAGACAGAGGTTTCAGCCCGGAGGGTGACAGTTCTTTGGATACAGAGAATCTTGAGCCTGCCGGCGCTAAGAATATGGGTACAGAATCTGAGCCCGTGACGGATGGGGACAGTATTGCAGGCAGCAGATTCGGGACTTTCCGTGAAGGTTTTTCAGACAGATACCGTCCGCCTGAACAGGAGGCTTTTGTCTATAAGGCAGGCGATCCAGGTGTGAGAGTTGAAAAACCTAAGTTGAAATCCTTTGTTTACAGGAAAATCACTCCTGAGCTTGAATGGGCTTACAGACTCCTGTCTGTGGAGACAAGCGCCACTCCTGAACAGATAAAGAAGGCATATAAGGAAAAACTGAAGTACTACCATCCTGACCGTCATGCTGGCAATCAGGTGCTGGAAAAAGTTGCCAACGAAAAGACTACTCAGGTTTTAAAGGCCTTTGAGCTTATCAGGCAGTTTCTGGACTTTTGACGGACGTTTTTTTTAGCGTCTCCGCCACCGCTGACTGCCTACGCCACCGCTGACTGCCTACGCCTCCGCTGACCCTCCCCGGCATCCTCCACGAATACTTAAATCATCAAAAACTTATCTGAAAAACTGTTGAGATTTTGCGTTTTATGCATTACAATTTGTACTATGAAGAAATTGTCGGTTTTAATAACAGTTTTACTATTCAATATAAGTCTCAGTATCGCTGAAAATGCATTTTTCAACAATTATGTCTATCAGACATGGAGTTCATTCGGGGGACTGACCGGCACAACCGCAACAGATATAATCCAGACTTCGGACGGTTTTATCAATATCGGAACCTACGAAGGACTCGTCCGCTTTGACGGGATGGAATTCATAAATCTAAGGAAAAACCGCTTTAACGGCCTGAAATTCGCTTCAGTACGCGTAGTGATGGAGGACCGCTCCGGGAATCTTTGGATAGGTTCGAATGACGAGGGACTCCAGCTTATCTCTCATGAAAAAAACATTGTCTTTACTACGGAAAACGGCTTGCCGAACAATTCAGTCAGAGCACTGGTTGAAGACATGGAAGGCAATATCTGGGTGGGAACAGCAGCCGGAATTATTTATCTCAATAAACATGAACACCTTGTAAACCCGCAGTTCGAGGCAGGAACAGTCACAAAAGGAGTAATATCAACAGCGCTGTTCTGTGACAGGGACGGACAGGTCTGGCTTACCACCGCGAATGAAGGGGGAATCTTTGTATTCAAGGACGGTCTTTTCCGTTCAGTTTCGGCACTGGAGCAGTTCGGACACTATACTGTAACAGCTTTGGCGCAGGATTCAGACGGAACATACTGGATTGGACTAGACCATGAAGGGATTGTCTGCATCAGGAACGGTAAGGCGCAGAAGCTTGTGACGGGAACTTTTCTTGACAACACTCCGACATGCTCCATATATCCGGCAGAAGACGGTACAATCTGGTTCGGCACAGAAAGCGGGCTTGCAGTACTCAGTGACGGTGAATTCCATGTGTATAACGAAAAGAATGTATCAACAGCAAAGATAAACAAAATTATCTGTGACCGGGAAGAAAATATATGGCTTGCAACAGACAGGAATGGTGTCGGCAAATTGACCAACGGCCGTTTCGAGATAATAAAGACCAATTTTCCTACAAATGCGCTTGCGGAAGACCAAAAGGGCTTTATTTGGGCCGCTACTGACAAAGGTGTGCTCTGTTACGGCGATTCAGGACTTGTCCAAAACGAACTCACAGAGTTTACCCGTGACATAAGGATACGCCATGTTGAAGTCTGTTCCAACGGAGACATCCTGGCAAGCTGCTACAAGTCTCCCGGACAGATCCGCTACCATCCGCTTGATTCTGCTACAGGGACAGTCACCTCATGGTCAACCGAGGAGGGACTGGCAGGAAACAAGGTCCGCGTGGCAGTGGAAGGCTCCAGGGGAGAACTGTATGTCGGCACAACCACTGGTCTCAGTATCATACACCGTGACGGAAGAATTACCAATTTCAAACAGGCAGACGGTCTTGAAAATGAATATGTAATGTGCCTTTACAAAGACAGCAACGATTTGCTCTGGATAGGAACCGATGGCGGGGGAGTCTTCCTTATGCGGGATGAAAAGCTCATAGGCAGGCTGACCACTGATGATGGAATTTCAGGGAATGTAG
>CAMNHD010000208.1 GCA_946538875.1 uncultured Treponema sp. | reverse complement strand
TGATAAACACAGCCAGAGGTGGTTTTATAGAAGAAAAAGCGCTTCGGAAAGCCCTTGAAATCAGACAGATTGCCGGTTATGCCGCGGATGTGGTTGCTGAGGAACCCATGTCCAGGGACAATCCCCTTCTGGGAGCGCCCAACTGCCTTATCACACCGCACATAGCCTGGGCCGCCACGGAGACCAGGGAAAGGCTTCTTGGAATAGTGATAGGCAACCTGAAGGCCTTTGTGGACGGCAAGCCGGTCAATGTGGTCAGCTGAGTCAGCAATTTCTGATAAAGAAAACAAGGTACTTGACACATTTACAAATACTGAATATTCTTTACAGTGATTAAAGTTTCAAGAGGTATACTCAAGATGGGAAAAACAATTGCTCAGAAGATTTTTGAATCACATTTGGTTGACCAGCCCTTTCCTGGCACAAACATTCTTAGGCTCGACCGGGTATTCTGCCACGAAATCACTACCCCGATTGCAATCAACGACCTTGTTGACCGCAAGATGGACAGAGTTTTTGACCCTACAAAGATAAAGGCCGTAATTGACCATGTTACTCCTGCAAAAGACTCTAAATGTGCAATGCAGGAAAAGATTCTACGCGACTGGGCTCGCCGCAACGACATCAAGGATTTCTTTGACATTGGTGCCAACGGTGTCTGCCACGCCATCTTCCCTGAAAAAGGTTATGTCCGCCCCGGTTTTACCGTAATCATGGGTGACAGCCACACCTGCACCCACGGTGCATTCGGTGCATTTGCCGCCGGTGTGGGCACAACAGACCTTGAGGTTGGTATTCTTAAGGGAGTATGCTCGTTCAGGGAACCAAAAGCAATTAAATTTGTTCTTAACGGAACGCTCAAGGCCGGTGTTTATGCAAAGGACGTAATCCTGTTCCTTATCGGTCAGATTGGAGTCAACGGTGCAACAAACTGCGTTACTGAATTCACAGGTCCTGTGGTAGACAGGTTCTCCATGGAAGAACGCATGACTCTCTGCAATATGGCTGTGGAAGCCGGTGCGACAAGCGGTATCTGCTTCCCGGATCAGGTGACCGTCGATTACCTGTGGCCTTTCATCAAGGATGAATACGAAAGCAAAGAGGCTGCTCTCAAGGATTACAGCAAGTGGGTTGATGATCCTGATGCAGAATACGAGCACGTATATGAATTCGATCTTTCCACACTGGAACCCGTATGCACAATCAATTACAAGCCGGACCAGATTAAAAAAGTCAGCGAAATGGCACGCACAAAGGTTGATCAGGTTTATATCGGAAGCTGCACAAACGGTCGTCTCAGCGATCTTCGCGTTGCGGCAGAAGTACTCAAGGGGCATCACATCGCAGAAGGTGTCAGAGGCATCGTTTCCCCTGCCACTCCAAAAGTCTACCGCGATGCCCTCAAGGAAGGTATCATCGACATCTTTATGGAAGCTGGTTTCTGTGTCACAAACCCTACCTGCGGAGCTTGTCTTGGCATGAGCAACGGCGTTCTGGCCGAAGGTGAAGTATGCGCAAGTACAACCAACAGGAACTTCAACGGCCGTATGGGTAAAGGCGGTATGGTTCATCTTATGAGCCCTGCAACAGCCGCAGCCACCGCTATCGCAGGCACTATCGTCAATTCCGGATTCTACCGGGGATAAGACAGGTTTTTGGAATTATTTTTAAATTACCGTAATTTTTACTTGAAAAAGTTCAATTACGGTAGTACATTTTATAGAGGGGATAAAGTTTGTAAAACTTTCTCTAAAAAAAAAGAATTGTGAGAGGAAAAACAATGAAACAATTCGGCGGAGATGTACTTTTTTTGGATCGCTCAGATATCAACACTGACGAGATAATCCCGGCAAAGTACCTTACAGAAAACACCAAGCAGGCTCTGCAGCCCTATCTGCTTGAGGATTTGAAGCTCGATGGCTTTAACCCCAAGACCGACATAATCGGCAAGAAAGTCATCATTACCCGCGAAAACTTTGGATGCGGTTCAAGTCGTGAGCACGCTCCATGGGCACTGGAAGTCAACGGAATTTATACAGTTATTGCTGTGAATTTCGCACGTATTTTCCGCCAGAATATGTACAACTGCGGTCTTTTGGCTTTGGACATGAGCAAAAAGGACATCGACGATATGTTCCGTTCCTTTGCCGACAAGGACACTCAGTGCAAAATCGAACAGAAGGAAGACGGAACCTGGAAAGTCAAGCTCATTGCAGGAAGTCTTTCCAAGAGCTACCCTTTCAAGCTTGAAGGCTTTGAAAAGGCCCTTGTTGAAAACGAAGGCTGGATTGGCTACGCTGACAAGAAGTATTGATTCGTGAACAGTTTTCGCAAGCCTTTCTTTTTAAAGTGAGGATTTGAGAACTGACGGATTGACTTACCGTTTATACAGAAATCCAATTTTAAGGGCTGTCCTCTTGTAATAAGGCAGCCCTTTTTTACTTTGAGGAAAACACATGACTATAACCAGAGGGCTTTTTCTTTTAAATTTTGTATCTTTTGTCTGCACAGCGGCCCTTTATCCGCTGAGTAAAGAAACGCAGACTCTTGTGATTGATGCTTCGGAGCGCCAGGGAGAAGTCTCTCACGGGGCATGTGGATTTCTATACGGTCTTGGTGACCCAGGCATTCCTGAAATACAGATGATTTCGGCACTTAAACCTGTAACCGCCGCACAGAAGGCACCCGATGGAATTCAGCACCCCAACGGAGACGCCCTTGTTACGGCAAAAGATTTTTTTGATGCAGGCGGCAAGGAAATGCAGGTTTACATGCAGGACATTTACAAACAATGGCCCTACGAAAACCTGGGAATTGATGACTACCTTCCTAAAATCAGCAGCATGGTCAAAAAAGGCCGGGAAAGTCAGTATAGGGACCGTCTTGTATGGATACCTCTGAACGAAACTGATGCAATCTGGTACAATAACACCTCCCTTCTGAGTCAGTTTCTTGAAGATTGGGAAAAATGCTACAGAGAAATCAAGGCGGCTGATCCACAGGCACGGATTGCAGGTCCGAACACAAGTGCTTACAGACCACGATTGTTTGACAAATTCATATCTTATGCCAAAGAGCACCAGTGCATGCCGGACATAGTAACCTGGCACGAACTTCAGGACGATTTCTACACTTCATGGGAGGAACATTACGATTCATATAGAAAAATTGAACAAAAGTATTCCGTTGCCCCGCTTCCTATAACAATCAACGAATATGCCCGTTTTTCAGGAGATCTCGCAATGCCCGGAAAACTGGTTCAATTTATTTCCCGTTTTGAAAACAAGGGTGTAAACGGATGTCTTGCCTACTGGACCACTGCCGGTTCGCTGAATGACCTTGTAACACACAATTCTTACCCTACAGGGGCCTGGTGGCTTTACTACTGGTATGCCCAGATGAAGGGCTCCAGGCTAAAAGCAGACGTTCAGTCACCATACAAGGAAGGGCTTCAGGCGCTCTCTTCATTTGACCTCACAAGCGGACAGTTAAGGACAATACTTGGCGGAACCTCATCGCCGGTCATCATGAAAATCAAGTCTCTGGACAGTATTTTTCCGGACTCTTCCGGTAAGGATTTTTTTGTCATCATAAAAAAGATTTCATCATCAGGACTTTTGCCCTCAGCCTGCCCAGTTGTCGTCAGCACAGGGGAAATGAAAGCTCAGGATGGAGTTCTCAGCATTCAGATACCAAGTGGACATGCAGACGATGCTTACCAGGTTATCGTGACAGACAAGACTGCTGCAATTAATGAGCTTGGTTGGAAACCTCAAAGCAAATGGAGTTATCTTGTTCTTGAGGAAGAGGCTGATACAGATTCATTTATCTTTGCCATAAACACAGATATTCCCGGTTATTACAAGATCGACTCAAACAGTGTATTAAATGCCGTGAGCATAAACGGCATGGAAATAAGTTCTCTTGAAAAACCGGTGTACCTTGCCGGCGGAATCAACCTGTTCAGGGCAGAATCTCAGAATCCCCAGGCAACTGTGGTGAATGTGATCAAAGCCGACTGCCCGGTGTACACTTACGAGGCTGAACGTGCACTATTCTCGGACGGTCTTGACATAACACGCACAGGCCGCAGTGTGGACCACATACAGAAAGCAGAAAAGGTGGAGACTA
>CAMNHD010000207.1 GCA_946538875.1 uncultured Treponema sp. | reverse complement strand
GGAGGAACCAAATTCTGCTGCACATAGTTTTCGCCGCCAAGAACAGTTTTGATTGCAGTCAAAAGTTCCGGCTCTGGGGCAGATTTTGAGACAAAACCCTTGGCACCGCATTCCAGGGCAATGGACACAATTCCAGGTTTGGCAAACATGGAATAGACAAGAATATTTACGGAAGGAAATTCCTTGACAAGTTGGCGCATAAGGTCTATTCCGCTTTCTTCGCCCAAAAACAAGTCCAGTATGAGGATTTGAGGAAGTGAGTTTTTCTGTGAAAGTTCCAAAAGTTTTTGCAAGGCTTCGTCTGTTTTAAAAGCAAAGCCCATGCAGTCAAAACCACTTTGCTCCGTAAGAAGCTGCCTTATTCCCAAGTTTGTAAGGGTGTGGTCTTCTATAACAAAGAATGTGTACATTCACCCCCCCCCTCACTTTATGTATAGTATCGTTCTTTTTCATAATGTTTATTTGCGTTCCGTCTCCTATTGCAGAGCTTATACTGATTTTTGCCCCTATTAAAGCAGCCCGCCTTTCCATTCCCGAAAGACCAAAATGCTTCTGCCCTGTTGCAAAGAGGATGTTCTTTTTGGGCTCAAAGCCTTTTCCGTCGTCTGTAATAAAAATGTAAAGCCCCTTTTCTTCGTTACCGCTTTCGTTCCTGAGCATTACTGTTGCCTCGCTTGCCTCCGCATGCTTAAGGATATTGGTAAGAGCCTCCTGTACAATTCTGTAAAGGTTAAGCCCTTCGTCTGCCGTAAGAAAAGAAGTGTCAGTGCCGTCTATAAGCGTAAAGCGAAAATCTATTCCGCTCTTTTCCGCAGACTCTGCGCAAAGGCTCATAAGGTTGGCGGCAAGATCGTTCTGGGTTATGTCCGGCGGGGCAAGATTGTAGCTCATGGCCCTAACCTGCTGGATTGTTGCACCCAGTATGGATGAAATTTGCGGGAGCAGTTCCTTGGCATTCTCCTTTTCCGAAAGGCTTTTGCAGTAGCGTAAGTCCTGAGCCACAGTGTCGTGAAGCTCGCGGGCAATGCGGCTTCTTTCTTCCTCTTGTCCCCGAATGGTATAGGATATGTATTCGTTGGAGGCATGAAGGTTCTTTTTGTCCTTGATGAATTTGATAAGGAAAATGACGGCGCAAAAAAGCAACACGAAAAACAGCACATCAATCACGAGGAAGAAAACTGTGTAATTGTGCAGAATGCTTTCTAGTTCTGCAATTTCCTGTGTTTTATCCATCATATTAAATCACTGCAACCCAAAGCAAGTTTATCACAACCGCAGAAAATTTGCCACCGCAGAAAATGACGAGTTACTCAAGGATAGCAGGATGATAAAATTATAACAGAAGCAAAAAAACTTGTAGTGAGTAGGAACGCACAAAAACTTGTGAAAATTTACATAAAAAACTGTGAAAAATTCACAGTGTCCGCTTCATAATCTTGTATATGCCCCAACCCGCGATGGTTGCAATAAGCCTGTCCGCAAAAGAGACCGGAACTTGGGCGAGTATGCAGGAAAGAAAGAGGCTGAACCTTTGCCGCAAAAAGGCATCGGTAAATTTCTTGATGGGGTTCATCATGTCGGGGATATTACGGCATTTTATATGGAAGTAGTCGATTATGCCGCCCGCAAGTACAGAACATGCGGAAGAAATCATCGCTATAAGGACAAGATAGAGCAGCGTAACAAAGGGGCTAATTTCAAATTCTTCCTTGTGCCTGGCAACAATCCAGCTTGAAACTACAATCAGAATTCCGCAGATTGTGTACATCATCATAAAGACGTCAAAAGAACCGGTTTTGAACATCCATATAAGCGAATTTATGATGTTGTAGGAAATCTGAACAAAAAGTGCCGGCAAAAGCCCAGCATAAAAGAGCACCGCCAAGGTAAAAATAGTGTCCATAAAAAGCGGAAGCCTAAGCGTATCATAAAAGACAAAGACGGAGAGGAAGTTAAGCACAATTGCCAGAACGCAGATGACGATAAGCTTTATTGCACGCATGGCCGGGGCAATTGCTCTTTAAGAGCCTCTTCTGTCATGCCTAACTTTGAGGCAGCATCCTTTAAGGAGAGCAAACCATCTTTTACGAGATCAATATAGGCTTCAAGCTTGCTTCTGCGTTCCACATCTTGATCATGGAGATTCCATGCAAGATACTCGTTTACAAACGATTGTTCAAATTTCTTTGCCTGTACCATATTTGCAATCCCCCTTGTAAAATCTGATTCTGCCTTATTGTTCTTTACGAACGAAAGGAAGTCTTTTATTTCGGGATTCTTCTCATTTTCATAAGCAGCCGCATTGAAAATCACATGATGAGTCAAATCCCCAAGAACAACAGATTCATTTTCTATACATCTACGTTCAAATGTATAGACAGGAAGATTTTCGCAAAAGGAGTCATCAAGACAAATAAAGATTATAAAGCTTTCTTTTAGCTCGGAATATGCAGCCCCTTTCACAAGGGTGTCTATATCACACATGCTTTGATAGTACCTTGTTCGTTTCCCGATACTTTCAACCTTGTATGACTGACATTCCACATCAAAAACCTTGTCACAACCGGCAACATAAACATCAAGCCGTACACCTTTTCTTGTGTAGAACGGGCTTATTGCCTTTTGTAATTCCGGGTATTCGATATGGTCAATTTTTATCTGCAAAAGACGCTCCAGAACACCTTTGCAGATTTCTGGCTCCCTCATAACAGCGCCAAACATAAAATCATCAGAAAACACAAGCTGGTCAACAGGTTTAATTTCATGCTTTTTGCGATCTTCCATACTTATAATATAGTATGTATTTGGTTAAAAGTCCATAGCAGATTACAGACAGGGGATTTTGTTTTGCTGTGGTGGATGGCTTTGCAGGATGGTGAAAAAAGTTTCGGAATGACATTTTTTTTGTTTCGTGATGACCGGCCAGATTACGCTCCGTACGCACTTGTGGTGCTGTTTACACGGAGCGTAAATTTTATTTATTCAGACAAAGTACGCACAACACGGAAACCTACTTCATCGTCTGCATACGGAGACATCGCACCTCCCTCACCCGAGGAGAGAACAAGGCAGTCTGCGTCAGAATAATACGAGCCACCTCGATCTGATCGACAGTCTCCATCCTTGTCCCAGCACCACTCATCTACGTTGCCGGTCATGTCATATAAGCCCAGTGCATTGGCAGCCTTTTTCTTTATCTCGTGGGTTTTGCCTCCGCTGTTACCTTTATACCAGGCAACAGCTTCAATGTCGTTGCTACCACTGTATTCAGTCTGTCCGCTGTTGCTGGTGTTGCCACCGCGCGCAAGGTATTCCCATTCCGCCTTGGTTGGCAGACGATAGCCGTTTGCCTTAAAGTCGCAGGTTACAGTAGCCCACACTGAATCATCATAATCACAATCTTCATCTTCGATTGGTAGCGCACCCCATTTGCTTGGGTCTGTCTTGCCCTTTATTTTGTAGCAGGGGGTAAGGCCTTCTGCGATGCTTCTCTTGTTGCAGTAAACTACAGTATCATACCACTGTATATTGTATACAGGGTAGTTGCTTCCCTTGCCCAATTCATCGCTTGGACCGTATTTTTCACCATAAACTGTTCCGTAGCCACAGTATTTTTCGTATTCGCCCTGAGTTACCTCGTGGTCACAAACCCAGAGTTTTGGGATTGTAACCGTGCGGCCTGCAATGAATACTTCAGAACCTTTGATTGCACCTTTTATAGTTGCGCCAGGCACAATCACACCAGAAGAAGAAGCTTTTGCCCCGCTGCCGTTGGCAAAGAGGGCAAGGCTTAGGCCAAGAGAGGCCGTTAGGATTAGGAAAGATTTTTTCATTTTATTCCTCCATAAAATAATATGCGTAAACTCTACCGACTGATTAAGCTAAAGCCTATTTTAAAGCAGAATGCATTTTTTGTAGTGAGTATGTGCGCACAAAAACAAATGAAAATTTACATAAAATTCTGTGAAAAATTCACTGATTGACGTATTAAGCAGGGCAATGACCGGGGTTTTACTTTTACAGATCCCGAATCTAGTTCGGGATGACGAAGGCGACTTTTACACGGCCCTTCGAGAGCCTCAGGGACCGGGCGTGTTTGTTTTGCGGAGGGATTTTTTCCTCTTTCTTGCCGACCAGTACAGAGCCAT
>CAMNHD010000206.1 GCA_946538875.1 uncultured Treponema sp. | reverse complement strand
CGTCTGAAGCGAACACATAGATAGTAGTCCGGGCCGCAACCCCCACATCATGCACACCCTTCCTGATTTTTTCCTTTTCAAACCGGAATTTAAGATACATCATGCACTTTGCGCCAGTTTCAGAAGCTAGCCTTTTGTTAAGCCTTGAACGCGAAGACACATACGCAGAATAACCGCTGGCAGGCAGAGTATTATTAAGGTAGTCCATAAAATTCTTACCGGACTTTGAGTACGCAGAACATTCAGGCGCCACTGAAGGATCAATCACCTCAATTCCAAAGCCCCTGAGCTTATCTGCAAAAAGCGCGGCCGCAGCGTCCACACGTTCCTGGGCAAGTTCCGTCTCAGGATTCTTACCGTCAAGCGCACGGTTCACGAGCCCCGTCAGAATACCGTCATCAGTAGGGCCGCCGTTGTAGTCCACAGTTCCGGGACCGCTGCTGTGCCAGGGCACCCCGGGATTAGAATAAGCAGTCACCAGCACAACAGGCGAATATTCCTCAAGAGAAATTCTAGCCGACTGGCAGCCGGCAAAAAACGCCGGAGCAGTCACGGCAAGACCAAAAGCAAAAGCCGCAAAAAACGCATTTTTTTTCATCGCAAAATCCTTTTTGGAAAATTCAAGAGCAAAACATCCAGACTTTCCGCAAAAATTATACCCAACCCCCGCGTAAAAGTCAAAACATCAGCACGCATAAAATGGCTAAAAATCCATCTTTTTCAATTCAAACCAATAATTATTGATAAAGTTACAAGCTTGTCATCATGTACGGAGCCGCATTCTGCACATTATCCTCCATATTCCAAAAGCCGGCACATCCCCCCTCTCCCCGTCATTCCGGGCTACGCCTGCGCTCCGGCCGTGAGTGTCCCACCCACGGCGGCCTCCGGCCCCCTCCAAGCCGGGCGTAGTCTGTTTTGATACCGCCGGCCGTCAATATCAATTTTATCCGGTTCTAACCAAGATAATAATTGATATATATTCATTTTTTTTGATATTTTTTTCTTGACAACTCTGATTTTATGCCTCATTATATTATTAGCGATAAAAAGTCATCGGCATTTATATCAATAAATGTTGATACAGGAGGAATGCATGAACAAGAAAAAGGCGTGTTTAGCCATTTCCGCACTCATGGCAGGAGCCGCAAGTCTGGTAACAGCACAGACCGCTTCAGTCACAGCGGATTTTTCAAAACCAAAGACAGAAGTCAGCAGGAACCTTTACGGTATTTTCTACGAGGACATAAACTATGCCGCTGACGGAGGTCTGTACGGAGAAAAGGTTCAGAACCGTTCCTTTGAATACATGGTCTCCAAGCAGTCACCTACAGGAGCATGGTCAGACCGCATAAACATAGACGGCGAAAAGACAAAGTCACGCCTGCGCACAGCAAACAAAAACGGTCTCAACAAGAACAATCCCACTTACGGAACATTCACGGCACAGGCAGCAGGCGACGGTTTCTACAACAAGGGCTACAAGGGCATGTACTTTGAAAAGGGCAAAAAATACCCCGGCTCAGTCTACCTGCGCTCAACCGACGGCAGCACAAAGTCAATCACAATTGCAGCCGGCGACAGCAAAAAGGGTGCTCCGGCCGCAACAGCAAAAATCAGCGGCATCACTGCGGAATGGAAAAAGTTCACGTTCACAATCACAGCCGCAGAGACAACTACAGACGGAAAACTAGGCCTCTATGCAGACACCCCGGGCCAGTTCGACGTGGACTTTGTCTCCCTCTTTGAAGCGGACATCTACAAGAACGAACCGAACGGCCTGCGCAGGGACCTTGCAGAAATGCTCGAGGCAATGCATCCGGCCTTCATCCGCTTCCCGGGCGGCTGCATAGTCCACGGAATGACACTTGAAGACCGCTACCAGTGGAAAAAGACAATAGGCCCCGTTGAGGAGCGCATAGAGACCCCGAACTTCTGGGGCTACCAGCAGTCATACGGAATCGGATTCTACGAATACTTCCGCCTCTGCGAAGACATCGGAGCAGAACCGCTTCCAGTACTCAGCGTAGGCATGGCTCACGGCGGAGAACGCACCAACATCAACGAGCTTTCCCAGTACACACAGGACGCACTTGACCTCATCGAATGGGCGACAGGCCCTGCAGACAGCAAGTGGGGAAAACTCCGCGCAGAAGCAGGACACCCCGCACCGTTCAAGCTCAACTACATCGGCATCGGAAACGAAGACTGCGGAGCGGACTACCTTCCACGTTTCCAGATTATGGCCGCAAAAATCAAGGAAAAGTATCCGGAAATAAAGACAATCATTTCCTCAGGCTTCACATACAATGACGTGAACTTCCACGCCGCATGGAATCAGGTGAAGGACTGGGAAAAGAACAAAAAGACCGCAAACCTCTGCGACCTCGTTGACGAGCATTACTACAACCCTGCCACTTGGTTCCTTGCAAACGGAAACCGCTACGACAACCTGGACTTCTACCCGCGCGGAGAAGGTCAGCCAAAGGTGTTCATCGGAGAATACGCCGCATGGGACGACGGCAGGCGCAACAGCCTCTACGCAGCCCTTGCGGAAGCCGCATACATGACGTCAATCGAGCGCAACGGCGATGTGGTGGAAATCTCAAGCTACGCACCGCTCTTTGCCCGCGACGGAATGACACAGTGGGTTCCCGACGCAATCTGGTTCAACAACCACGAAGTCTACGGCACCCCCAACTATTACGTCCAGTCAATGTTCGCAAACCACAAGTCGGACCGCACCGTAAAATACACAACAGTGCAGCCTTCAACCGCAGACGAACCAAAGAAGCACATCAGCGGCACAGTGGGAATCGGCTCATGGGCAACCACAGCACAGTTCCGCAACATAAAGGTCACCAACAATGACAACGGCAAGGTGCTCTACAGTTCAAAGGGAGCAAAGAACACCGGCGCATTCAACAGTATAACGGAAATGGGCGACTGGCGCGCAAACAAGGGCACCTTCATCCAGACAAACGCAGCCGCTTCACCTGCATTCCTTGCCCTCGACAACGAAGACGACATGCAGGAAGTGCCGAACTATACCTACGAGCTTGAAGCACAGAAGACAGGCGGAGCAGAAGGCTTCCTCATAAGCTTTGGCGTAAGGGGACGCAGCCTTTACTGGTGGAACATGGGCGGCTGGGGCAACACCCAGTCCTGCATCGAAAAAGGCACGCTCGACGGACGCTCAATCGTAAGCGACAGCAAGGCCATGAACCTTCAGACAGGCAAGTGGTACAAGATAAAGATAGAAGTAAGCGGCGAAACATTCCGCTGCTACCTTGACGGAAAGCTCATGCACGAATTCACGGAAGTGCTGAACTTCAACCCGATCTACGCGCATGTGGGAGAAACAGACAGCAAGGTCATTGTAAAGCTTGTGAACATAACGGCAAAGGAAGTACCCGTTCAGATTAAACTTGACGGAGCCCCTGCCCTTGCAGAAAGCGGAAAAGCCTTTGTCCTGAGCGGCAGTGCGGATGACGAAAACTCATTCCGCCACCCGGAACAGGTTGTGCCAAAGACAGAACCCGTAAGCGGAGTCTCCTCAGACTTCACCTACACGGTCAAGGCAAATTCCGTGACAATCCTGGAACTGAACAAAAAGTAAGTTCCGCAACTTCGGTATAGGCAGGAATGGCAGCCACATTCCTGTTTGTATAAACAATTGGAAATATTCATACTATTTTCCAATCCTAGCATTACTTGGGATTCAGTCCCAAATGCCTCCTATTTTCTACCGGTCTGTAAGTTTTACAGGCCGGGCTTTTTTTTATTATTCCCGCCGGTGTAGTAAGCTTCCGGATACGTGCAGCTGTAAGGGAGATTTTTCTGATACAGTAATTATCATGGATTGTGGAAAGTCAATCTTGAGACCCAATGAGTCTGAAGACGGAAGCCTGTTTTTGTCTGTACAGTGCGGACTGAAAACACCAGATGCCTAACCCCGATTGGAGGGGCGCGCAGCGTGGGAATGTCTGACAAGTTTTTGCCAGAGGGATTCCGGGCTTGTCCCGGAATCTGCTGCGCATATAAGATACTGAATCCAGTTCCGCATGGCTTGTTTTTTTTTACATTCCCATGAAACCCCGGAAAGCGGGGAATGCGGTGAGGTGCACTGCCGGTTTCAGCAATTTCTCCGGCGGTTCAA
>CAMNHD010000205.1 GCA_946538875.1 uncultured Treponema sp. | reverse complement strand
GTGAAATCGGAAACTTTGTGCTTACTGCCGAGAACATCAATTCCTCTGACACTGAGGGCAATCCTCTGCTCAAGAATTTTTCCATCACAATCCATCCTGGCGAAAAGGTTGCCTTTGTGGGTATGGAGCATAACTCTATCACAAGTTTCTTTGACATCATTTCCGGCGAAACAAAGTGCGACGGTGCTGTAATCAACTGGGGACAGACTACAAAGCATACATATATGGGCCGCGACAACAGCAAGTACTTTGACAACGGTCTGAACATCACGGAATGGCTCAAGCAGTACTCCAAGGAGCAGGACGATGCTTACGTGAGAGGCTTCCTGGGACGAATGCTGTTTACCGGCGACGAAAGCCTTAAACCTGTCAAGGTTCTTTCCGGTGGTGAAAAGGTGCGCTGTATGCTCAGCAAGATGATGCTTTCCGGCGCCAACGTGCTTATCCTGGACGACCCGACGAACCATCTGGACCTTGAAAGCATTGAAAGCTTGAACCAGGGACTTGTAAAGTTCACAGGTCCTGTAATCTTCTCCAGCCACGACCATGAGTTCATCTCTACAATCGCCAACAGAATCGTGGAGATTACCCCCAACGGTGTGATCGACCGCATGATGAACTTTGACGATTACCTTAAGGATGAGCAGGTAAAGCAGATCCGCAAGGACTTTTACAAGGGCACTGACAGGAAAATCAGGTTCTAGGCAGGAAGAATATGGCAAGGCGCGAATACGACAAATCCGTTTACACTCAGACTTATCTGGGAAAGGTGGGGGAACTTACGCTCAAGGGTTCCAACATCCATCTTTTTGAAAAACAGCTTGTGGCGAACCTGCGTCTTGCGCTTGACACCCTTGACGCAAAGGTTTTCAACGGTGCGGGAAGGCTATATGTACACTGCACCCCGGACTCATGTCCTGGGGTAGAATATGCTCTTGACCACCTGATTGGTATTACCGGCTGGGCAAAGGTCAGGACTGTGGAAAAGAACCTTGAGGCAATAAAGCTGGCTGTCAGGCAGATAGGGGAGCAGGCTCTTGAGGCGGGGGCAAAGACTTTTAAGATTGATGCCCGCCGTGAGGACAAGACTTTTCCGCTCAACTCTTACCAGATCTGCGCACAGGCTGCGGGTCCCCTCTACGACAACGGAATACTTAAGGTTGATGTGCATTCTCCGGATGTAACCATTTTTGTTGAAGTCCGCGAGGAATGCTATGTTTACTCGACTCAGCGCAAGACCTGCCGTGGACTTCCTGTGGGGGTAAGCGGCAAGGGACTTCTGCTCCTGAGCGGCGGTCTTGATTCTCCGGTGGCCGGTTACCGCATGATGAGGCGTGGAATGAAGGTGGAATGTGTTTATTTCCATTCTTATCCATATACTTCGGAAGAGGCCCAGAAAAAGGTGGAGGATCTTGCCCGGATTCTTGGTGACTACGGGGTGGATACACATCTCAACGTGATTTCGTTCACCGATGTGCAGATGCAGATCAAGAAAAAGGCACCGCAGGCCTTTGCTACACTTATGCTCCGTCTCTGCATGATGAAGGCGGCCAATCTGCTGGCTGAGCGTATACACAGTCAGTGCATCATCACCGGCGAGAGTCTTGGTCAGGTGGCCAGTCAGACTGTGGAGAACATGGCTGTGACCGAAAGTTTTGCCGGCTACCCGCTGTTCAGGCCTCTGGTAGGACTTGACAAGGAAGAGATTGTTGATACTGCCAGAGAAATCGGGACCTACGACACTTCTATCCTGCCTTACGAGGACTGCTGCGTTCTTTTTAGCCCCAAGCATCCTGTTCTCCGTGCAGACTTGGAGGAAGCCCGTAAGATTTACGAGGGCATGGATGTTGATGCTCTGATTCGGAAGTCTTTTGAGGAACGTAAGGTAATCCGTTATTCCATAAGGGATTCTGTGGGAAAGAAGTTTGCGGTCAGGCCTTTTGAGCCCACCAGTGGAGTTTGCACTGAAAACTGACACGCTTTCTGCCGATAAGGAGAGAGTGAAAATGTCCAGATTTTACAAGAAGTTTTTTTCTTTCCTCACATCCACGGCTCTTGCCGCATCGGCCTTGAGTTCTTCTTATGCCCAGAATGTCGTGGTTGTACAGCCGAATCTGCCTGATGCTGTTGCGGATGATTTTGCCGAGTCCCCTGAATCTGTTCAGATTCAGGCCAAGGGTCCAGTTCCGCTTCTGCTTGAAGGAATATGGGAAAACTACAACCGATATGTTGTCTTTGATACCGGCTATCTGTCCGCTGACGGAAACAGTGCGGTTCCACAGATTGTCCTGCGGACATTTTACCAGTGGTACGATGACCGTGCCGCAGAAAGTCCTGACTATACGGCAAAGAATCCTAAGGGTGCCAACAATACCACTGCGGCTTCATCGGCCGCCGAGCGTATAACACTTGAATTTGTGCCGCTCATTGACCAGGTTTTTACAGAGGAATACGGAATCAGCGTCACTCAGGATGACGGTGATGTGCTTATGGCCGAGAATCTGCCGTCAGGTGCGTGGGACATGCTGGTGACTTTTTCCGGACGTAAACTCGGTGGGCTTAAGACTTACCATGTGCCTATAGCCGTTATCGGAAACAATCTCTACCTGGACTTCTGCATACATCAGGAAGACTCTGACTACATTGTTCCGGAGCCAGGAATTGCAGGAACTGTTCAGGACTCAGGGAATCAGCTCACGGGGTACTGGAAGGATTCCGGCAACGCAAGCGGTATACTGGTTAGTCCGCCTGTCATAAACACCGAGCTTTTGTGTTACTACATCAGCGGTGAGAATATCTATCCTCTACGCTACTGGCAGACCGACATGGACTATGACAAGGATGCACTGGCCACTTTTGATGACGAGGGACGAACTGTGTCTGTTCCAAAGCATCTCTGGGTGGGTGACAGGAACTTTACCTGCGCGACAGGCCGCCGCAGACAGATCCGCAACTTAAAGAAGACAAATACTCTGGGAAAGGAATATACCCTGAACTCTGTTCTTGTGACAAAAACGGCACGCGGTCAGGACGGAAAGCCATACCAGTACACGGTCAGGACTGCGACTCTATGTGCCTTCGGAAAGCCTTATCTTACGCTCACCGACGGGACACGCACCATTGAAGAGATTATTGCCCAGAACAATGCCCGCCGTCATCCTCCTGTAAAGCCGCTTTTCCCGGTACATGGAATACTTGACTTTGACTGGAGCATTGTACAGGATCCGCCTGAATCCTATGACCGCCGTATGCTTGACCTGGGAAAATAGACTGTCCGCTAATCCTCTGCCTTTGGTTCCTGGGATGCAAGGGGAAGCCTTACTACCTGGATAAAGTCAACGTAACTTTTCCTTGAATCGTCCTTGGCGGGAGAATCCTGTGTCAGAATTATGCCCAGGCTTGTTTCTTCCTGAATTGTCAGGGTGACCGGGGTTCTTGTGCAGAGTTCGTAGAATCCCAGCGGTGGGTTTGAAGGGTAGACTTGATAGTCTTTTCCGCCGATGCTGAGTGTGAGCCTTGCCGCATCATTTTCAAAGCCTTTTTCCGAAACAAGAATCTCGTAAGTACCGGCTGGTACGCTTAGAAGTGCTTCTGCCTTTGACTCTTCCGTGAGAAACTGAACGGACTTACCGCCGCTTGCGCTGCTCTCTTCTGCTACAGTACATCCGCTGAGTGTCATCAGTTCTGCCTCGCACTTGATGCCGCTGCCTGTAAACTTGAAAATGGCAGGGGGCTGGGGTGCGGTGTCTGTCTGCGGAGAGATGTCTGTCTGCGGAGTAGCGTCTGTCTGCGGAGTAACGTCTGTCTGCGGAGTAACGTCTGTCTGCGGAGTAACGTCTGTCTGCGGAGTAGTGTCTGTCTTCGTGACAGTGTCCGTCAGCACAGCGGTGCCGCTGCTAAGAGCCTTGCCAGTTGCGCATGACGTCATCGTAAGAATTACGGCACCACAAAGTGCCACGGCAGCGATAATCTTTTTCATAACAAACTCCCTATAATTTTGGAACACGGGGCTTTGCAAAGTTCTTGAGCATATTCTGCAGCAGTTCGTGAGCCTTGCTGTCGTCAACCACCGGTGACGGCTCATGATATTTTATCAGATTTTCAGGAATCTCGTCCAGAAAGCGGCTTGTCTGGCATTCTTCCTCTGCATTCATTCTTTTGCGCTTGAGGCAAGAA
>CAMNHD010000204.1 GCA_946538875.1 uncultured Treponema sp. | reverse complement strand
AGTTCTGATGTGCATGCTGAAAACCTTGCTTCCCAGACATTCCATGGTGTTGAGCAGAATGTGCTCTCTGCCAACAGTCAGACAGCCGCCGGCGACGGTTCTGCATTCCAGCAGATGGTAAACCAGCAGATCCAGCAGAATGCTCCGGAATTCGTGAAGGCCACACAGTTTGTGCTCAAGGACAACAATTCCGGTTCAATCAATATAATAATGAAGCCTGAAAACCTAGGAAATGTTAAGATTAGCATTCAACTTTCCGATAAAGTAATTGCAGGGCAGATTACAGTGACGACAAAAGAGGCTTTTGAAGCCTTCAAGCAGAATATTGATGTCCTGAAGCAGGCATTCCAAAACTCAGGTTTTGACGATGCTTCCTTCAATCTGAATCTGGCACAGAACAACAGCAACAGTTTCTTGGGACAGGGACACGAGCAGAGCAGTGAGCAGTTCCTTTCCAACAAGGCTTACAGAGACTACGCAGGCAGTTCTCAAGCTTCTGGTGAAGCTGTTTCTGGCGCCGCAGCAACGGCTTATAACAATGCGGGCAACTACACCATAGACGTGGTTGCGTAGGATAGGAGTTATTGAATGGATATGGAAAGCGTTTCATTGAACACTACCATGAGCGCCCAGGAAAAGGCAAAGCTTCAGATGGAAGTGGACAGCTACAACAAATCACTGGCCGTGAACGGTAGACAGACACAGCAGCAGCTGGGAAAAGATGATTTTCTCAAGCTGTTGATTACACAGCTTTCAAACCAGGATCCGACGGATCCAATGGACAACACTCAGTTCATTGCACAGATGGCCCAGTTCTCTTCACTGGAACAGATTACCAATATGAACGAGAACTTCCAGAGAATGAACACTATGCTTACTTCAAATCAGGCAGTGAACACAATCGGAAAAGTCGTTGACCTTAATCTTGGAGACACTACTACAACCGGCGTTGTACAGGCTGTAACCTATGGAGAGCATCCGCAGGTAAAAGTCGGCAACATGTATTATGATATGAAACAGATTTCAGCCGTTTACGGCGAGTAACAAAAAGAGGGTAGCTATATGATGAGATCACTTTATTCTGGAGTAAGCGGCTTGCAGAATCACCAGACACGTATGGACGTGATTGGTAACAACATTTCTAACGTCAATACTTACGGCTTCAAGCGCGGCCGTGTTGACTTTCAGGACATGATCAGCCAGCAGATTAGCGGTGCTGCCCGTCCAACAGAGGAAGTCGGCGGTGTGAACCCCAAGGAAGTTGGACTCGGTATGAGCATTGCCGCCATTGACACAATCTTTACCCAGGGTAACCTGCAGTCAACCGGTGTGTCAACTGACCTTGCAATCCAGGGAAACGGTTTCTTTGTCTTGAAGAACGGAGACCAGTCCTTCTATACACGTGCAGGTGTTTTTGGTGTGGACTCAAACGGAACACTTGTAAACCCGGCAAACGGACTGCGCGTCCAGGGATGGATGGCTCAGACAATAAACGGTGAACAGGTTCTCCAGACTTCTGCATCAACAACTGATCTTGTGATTCCTGTTGGACAGAAGGATCCGCCAAAGGCTACAGAGAATGTACGCTACCTCTGCAACCTGAACAAGAATCTTCCGATAATTCCGCAGAATCCGACAGAAGCAGATGTTATCAAGGGTACATGGCAGACTGAAATCGACATCTACGACACATATGGAAATGCACATCAGCTCCAGATGAATTTTACAAAGAGCGTTGATGCTGATGGAAATGAAATTCCCAACCAGTGGAATGTAACTCTTGTTGTCGACCCAAATGCGGAAGTTCCTACAGAAACACGTGTTGGTCTTAATACCACCGACGGTGTGGAAAATACCTACACACTGAACTTTGACAATCTTGGAACACTTCAGTCAATTACTGACAGCGCCGGAAACGTGTCCAATCCAGCAGGAAACATCATCCTGCAGGCTTCATACAATGTTCCTGGCAGCAACAACGATGCAGACGGCGCCCCATACCGCCAGACATTCAACCTTGATCTTGGAACAATAGGGTCTATGGAAAACACAATTACCCAGAGTGCCTCTTCTTCTTCTACCAAGGCATACTATCAGGACGGATATAAACTCGGTTATCTTGACAACTTCAAGATTGACCAGTCAGGTATTATTACCGGTGTTTATTCAAACGGTTCAACACGCACCATCGGTCAGATTGCAATGGCCAGCTTTGTAAACCAGGGCGGTCTGGAAAAGAAGGGCGACAATACTTATGCTGAATCAATCAACTCTGGTATCGCAAATATCGGTACTGCACGCATTGCCGGAAAGGGAAGCATGCTTGCCGGTACTTTGGAAATGTCAAACGTTGACTTGAGCGAGCAGCTGACTGACATGATTGTTACTCAGCGCGGCTTTGAGTCAAATGCCAAGACAATCCAGACAAGCGATTCCATGCTGGAGACAATCATCAACCTTAAGCGCTGATTTGCTTGGGCTTGAAAAGTAACTTCTATCCTTGAACCGGATGCTTCTAATCTGCTTGTGAAGTATCCGGTTTTTTGTATTTAAAGAGATGTGCCGGACGGCGGTTTAGTCCACAAAAACACGCTTTACGCGTTCGGTCAGAACTGTGGTGATTTCGTAGCTGATTGTGCCTGTAAGGGATGCTATATCTTCTGCGGTAAGCAAGGCTCCGTCTTCCTTTGCGCCAAAGAGAATGACTTTGTCCCAGCGTTTTACGCCGGGATTATCAAGGCCTATGTCCACCATGCACTGGTCCATGCATATTCTTCAACGTATGGGGTAAAGCCTGCCGTTTATTGCAACCTTTACGCCCGAAGCGGCAAATCTTCTCACAAATCCGTCTCCGTATCCTATCGGCAGAACCGCTATGTCCGTGTCGGCGGTGGCGGTCCATGTTCTCCCGTAACCGACTGACTCTCCCTTGTGGAATCGGCGGATGGCGGAGATTTCTGTCTCAAGGGTCATTACGGGCTTTAGGTTTATTGGGGTACCTTTCCGGGCAAGGTAAGTGCCGTTTACTTGGTCTGCATTGTATCCGTAGACAATTATTCCCGGGCGCACCATATCAAGATGTGTCTGCGGAAGGTCCAGTGTTGCCGCTGAGTTTGCGCAGTGACATAATCCGGGGTTTATTCCCTGGGCTTTTACTGATTCAATTGCTTGTGTAAAGCGGGAGAACTGTTCCATTGTGTAGGAATTGCTCTGCTCGTCCTTGGAATCGCTCGTTGCAAAATGGGTCATCATACCGCCAAGCGACAGGCTCTTTGTGTCATTGATATATTTTGCAAGACTTGCGGCGTCGCCTGGACGGCAACCTATGCGGCCCATTCCAGTGTCCACTGCAAGGTGGACGGGATAGGAACTGATTCCACGGGAAGCACATTCATTTGCAAAGAGATTTATGTATTCCTTGTCGAATACAAAGGGTGTGATATTATTTCTCACTGCAAGCGGCACTTCCTCCGGGGCGCAGAGACTGAAAAGCAGTACCGGTGCCTTGATTCCGGCTTCGCGGAGTTCTATTCCTTCGTCCACTGTTGCCACGGCGAGGTATTCCACTCCGCATTCTATGGCGGCTTCTGCACATTCAACTGCCCCGTGACCATATGCGTTTGCCTTTACCGGTATGCACATTTTGGTACCCGCTCTGGTGAAGGTCCTGATATTTCTTATATTCTGCTTGAAGTTTTCCAGATGAATCAAAGCGTGTGTTGCTCTCATTTTAAGTATCCTGTTGTAGTCTGCTTAGTATTGTAAACAAATACTGAATTTGTTCAAGTATTTTGAGCGCCGGGGGAATCAATTTTCCCGATCAGGGGGCACTTTGAAGGCGCCTGTACTAGCCCCGGGTGGAAGGGCGCGCAGCGTTCCGCAGGTACTGCGGAATGAAAACCTGGAACACGGGTTCCTGGGTGCGGCGGACGGCAGATTGTGGCTGACCGGTAAAAATCTTAAGAAATGACCTGTGCTCCATGATTGCAGTACTTGACAAATAACTGCAAAGAATGCAAAATAGCGTAAGATTTTATAAGATAAATGAGGTTTTAACGTGGAAGACGATATCCTGACTATTGAGGAAGTTGCCAAATATTTGCGTGTTAGTGAACGCACTGTTTACGATTGGGCACAGAAAGGGGAGATTCCCAGCGGAAAAATCGGCACTGTCTGGAGATTCAAGAAGTCGGAGATTGAGA
>CAMNHD010000203.1 GCA_946538875.1 uncultured Treponema sp. | reverse complement strand
AGCCAGAATGCCCTCATGCAGAAGGGGGGACATCAGATTTCCTTTTCGGCAGGAGCAGATTTTATAATCCAGGACGGTAAACATCTGATTCTGGAAAAGGCACCCTATTTACAAGACTCAAAACTGGTCGCATCACAGGCATTCATGAACAGTGTGGAGAATTTCTTCGAGATCCATTCAGAACAAAATCCATACAGGATTGGTGCCATACTCATAGATCCGGGCCACGGGGGAAAGGATCCCGGTGCGAGTGCCACGCATACGCTGAATAAAAAGAAATTCACTGTGGTAGAAAAGAATATCACCCTGAACATAGGTCTAAAACTGAGGGACAAGCTAAAGGAAGCCTACCCCGGAAAGAAGATACTTATGACCCGTGACACTGACAAGTACCTCACTCTTGCGCAGAGAACGGAAATTGCCAACAATGTGAAGCTGGCCGAGAACGAGGCAATAATCTATGTGTCGATACATGTCAATGCAAGTATGGATAAAAAGGCTACCGGTTACGAAGTCTGGTATCTTTCTCCGGGGTATACAAGGCAGGTGATTGATAAAAAAGATTATGATGATGAGAACCTTGCGCATATCATCAATGATATAACACAGGAAGAATTCTTGAACGAATCTATAATGATAGCCCAGTTCATAATGAACGGAATAGGAAAGCAGGTAGGCACACTCAGCGAATCAAGGGGAACCAAGGCCGAGGAATGGTATGTAGTCAGAAATTCCAAGATGCCGAGTGTCCTTATAGAGACTGGCTTCCTGACAAATGCCCAGGAAGCGGCGCTTCTGGCTGACGATACGTACTTGCAGAAGATAGCCCTTGGGATATATAATGGCATAGACTCGTTTGTCACACACTTTGAAAGAACAAAAGGATTCACAGACACAAAATGAAACTGAAGAATACTTACATAACTGTAGCCAGTGCAGTACTCGTGATACTGGCCGGTTTGGCTTTGACCCTTTGCTTTGCTCCCTCGGACAGGGAGCGGTCCGTGCTTTACTTCCACTCATATGACTCGGAAAAGCTCTGCTCGGAGGTGCGCTATCTTCCTACAGACACGCATAAGGACAGGGAGACCCTGTACATAGAGGAACTGCTGCTCGGACCTATGACTAACCGCTATAAAAGATTATTTAGTGATGGAACTTTGCTTGAGTTTTGCACCAAAAATGCCGATACTATTTATGTAGGACTCAGTAAGGAGGCCTTGGCCTTTACGCCGGAAACAGAAAATTTTGAGGAAAGTGTAAGGGTGTTGAAGTGGAATATTGTGAAAAAATTCACAAAAATAAATACAGTTAAGGTGTACATTGACGGTAAGAGTGTCTTTGATGAATGAGGATTGTCTGGTTCTGAATTCTTTTTTTAAGATTAAAAAAATCAAGAAAATTGAAAAAGAAGTTGACAAAATGCATTTCTTAATAGATACTATATACTAACAAGGCTACATCAAAAGTGTATTAAAAAGGAGCTTCGAATGAAGAGGACTTTAGTTTTAACTGCCGCTGCTATGCTTCTGGTAGGATCATTCGGTTTCGCAAAAGAATCAACCCTCATCGACTTCACATTGCTTGAGGCAGATTCAGTTGCTGACGAAAACGGAAACCCAACCGAAAATAGCAGAACTGTTATGGATTATTCTGTTGCTGCTGGCGCAACTTTCACTAGCGAACAGAAGGAACTCATGAAGACATCTTTGGCTTTGCCAAACTGGGAAATCGTGTTGAACTCATCAGCACGCAATGTTCAGTCTGTAGCATTGTCACAGGTTGTGTCTGCACCAGTAAAGGAAAGTGCTGAAGTACCATTTGCAGGATCAAACGTAATGGGTGTACGCATTGTTTTCCCAACTTGGAACAACAACGCAAATGCCCGCATCGTGCCTCCATTTGAGATTCAGGCATACGAACCATTGGCTGATGCTGATGAAAACGGCGAGCGCCAGGAACAGACAGACGAGCAGAAGGGAAAGTATCTGTTTGAAGATGGATATGGTCTCATCAAGAATGTCGGTACCCTGAAGTCTATTGCCGTGACAACAATGGGTATGAACTACCCACACCAGTTGTACGTTCTCCTCAAGGACAACGACAATGTCGAGCGCCGCTACCTGATGGGCAACCTGATGTTCGACGGTTGGAAGACACTGGTTTGGAACAATCCTGAGTACATTTCTGAAGTCCGCACACGCGAAATCAGAGTATACCCAATCTACCCACGTGGAATTCCTTTCGTTAAGTTTGCTGGTTTCCAGATTACCCGTGATGCTTCTGACATCGGTGACAACTACATCGGTTACTTCAAGGACGTAAAGGTTATCTATGACCTCGCAGTTCTGACAACTGACCGCGACATCGACGACGAAGACCTCTGGGGAATCATCGGAAAGAAAGAAGCTGATCGCCAGGCATGGGAGATGAGCAAGTTCGGTAACAAGCAGGTTAACCGCTACATCGAGAAGCAGAAGATGGCTACAGAAGAGACATTCACTGCATCTTTGGATGAAGACTCTTCTTCTAACGCTCAGCAGTCAACTGCTAGCGGAGCACCAGAGAAATAATGCGTGCTGCTGACACTTGATTAGTGTTTGCAAAAGCCGTCCTTTTTAGGGCGGCTTTTTTGTTTATGGAGTCATATCAGACTTCTTTAGATTGTTGCTCTATTAATTTCTACTGATGCAGACAAATCTTAAAAATCAATGAAAAAGAAATCTATATCATGCGCTGATAAAAGGGGGAACCTTATGGAAATCACAAATGAATTGCCTAATAAACTACAGATTCAGACCTTTTATGAGAATTATAGGGAAGTCTTTTCTCAGATTTTGAATAAGATAGAGTCATCTCTCAAACGTAATATAAAGTTACCTTCGGCGCCGACCTATAAGGCAAGAATAAAGTCATTCAAGAGCTATTACAAAAAAATCCTGCGTCAGAAGCCCAAGGAAGCTGCTGAGGGCAATCATTTGGTAACTCTTACTGATATGATGGGTATACGCGTAATCTGCCCGTTTCTGGAGGACCTTGACACAGTTGAGCAGCAATTGTTAAAGACCTATGATGTAAAAGAAGTTGAAAGGAAAGGATCAGAACAATCATTCAGAGAGTTCGGCTATGAATCAGTCCATGTATTGATTTCCATTCCGGAAGACTGTAAGGTATCTTCTGCTGATTTGCCCTTGCCGGATGACCTGGTCTGTGAAATACAGATAAGAACTATACTTCAGGATGCATGGGCAGAGGTGGAGCATGAACTTATATATAAATCTGAATTCAATCCCTTTGACAAACCTCTCAGGCGTAAACTCGCTTCAATAAATGCTAGTCTCAGTCTGGCTGACACTATTTTCCAGGAAATCCGTGACTATCAGAACCGCCTGCAGGAGGAATTAGGATGCCGGAGAAATACTTTCTATATTAAGGCTGATGAAATTACTGACCAGGAGCTGGGTCTTGGTCAGGAAAAAGCTCAAGCAGCTGCACAGATTGTTACAGATAGCCCCAAGAATGAGATTCCTAGTCCATTTATGAAAGGAAGTATTGACGATTTGGTTCTCCAAGCTCTGCATGAACACAATGTGGGAAATCTTGACAGGGCAATCTCTATTTATTCAAGGATTGTCGAAAGTTCTCCAGCACCGCATCCTACAGGTTTGTCGGTTATCTTTAAGCACCGGTGCATGGCGTACTTTGCCCAGAACAAGTATGATGAAGCTCTTTGTGACTTCAAGGAAAGTGTCAGGAATGACCCTAAAAGTTTCCGTTCACTTTATTATGAAGGCATTGTCTATTCTGTACAGGGACGCGATGAGGAAGCCTTGGAATGTTTCAACAAATCGCTGATGATAGACAATTTTCAGAGTCATGTTTATTACAGAAGGGCGCTTGCATATTATAATCTGGGAGAATATCAGACAGCGCTTAAGGATATCGGTTCTGCCATCAATTTAGGACTGAATGACAAGGACGTTCAGGTTTTAAAGTCAAAAATTCTGGACAAATTCGATATGAAAGTCTAGTCTTGTTGAGTTTTTTCTACAGAGATTTCCAAAGGTTATGGAGTGGAAATAAACCGGTTATAGTTGTCACTTAGATTCATGTATGCGGGGTGGGCAGGTCATGAAGATACACTGTTTTGCAGTAAAAAACTAGCTCCGACTGAAAAAAAAACGAATTTTTTGAAAAAAAAGGATTTT
>CAMNHD010000202.1 GCA_946538875.1 uncultured Treponema sp. | reverse complement strand
GAAATGTGAGAAAAGCAAATAAACGTTCAGGGATTTCTTTCCATGATAGAACAATTTCTGCCGAACTGCTTGCAATGGCTTTGCAAGACCGAACAATATTCTGGATTGTATTTAACACATAGGTACCCATACAGAGCAGAACAAACGCCTTAAGTGCAAGGATGAACGTCTTCAATGAACAACCTGTCCATTTGCCGGCTCCAGATTCATATTTGTTAGCATCCACATCATAAGACAGCTTAACTGTCGACTTTTCGTCATAGAGTATCCACTCCATGTCTTCAATGTTTTCATTCTTAATGACTCCCTTCAGATGGTACTGGGCAAATATCCGACTGGTTTCCGCAAGAGTATCATTGTCAAGAGTTTCTGTTGTATAGATACGTTCAATATCATTGAAAGCTTCAGTTCTCTGTATCTGCATGTTCCAAGCGCCTCCTCACCATTGTCACAAGTGTTTCAGCTACCGGTTCATCACCGTAATACGTCTGGATGCACAGAAGAATTTCCTGCAAAACAGGCAGAATAAATCGCGTATTTAACGTCTTCCATTTCATCCGCTCTGCCATACTGGCTTTGTCAGATTTCATGGCACGAAGATTTCTGCAATACTCTTCCGTAAGAAGTTCAATGCTGCTTCGTGTCCAGAGCTCATACCCGCAACCGAGACAGAATGAGCGACTGTTGTCGCAGCAAGGTCTTCCCACTGCAGCGAGCAAGCACATGTTCCCCGGGGATTTTCCAGGTGCATTACCTTCTGCAATACGTTTCAGAATTTGTCCGACTTTCTGTTTCAATACATCTCCCTGACAGCCTTCTCCAAACATGTCCTTGAGCAGGTTTAGTGTAGTTAACCTGGCTTGCTGCACAGCACGGGTTATATGTTCAATTTGAGCAGGCGTTATTGCCAATTCTTGAATGACCAAAGTCTGGTCAGACAGGCTCAGCATCGGCCAATCCGCAGAATACTGGCTTAGAAGAAAAGCAGGAATAAAGCCGAAGACCCCACGTTCAAACATTTCTCTGGCTACGACTTCAGCAGATAATCCCGTAAATGCGGCATCTTTCAGATAATGGTCTGTTACCTCTGCGAGTTCGTGAGGATATTGTCTGTGTCCACGTAAAAGAGAAGCCACGAGGTATCCTTGAATATGTACAGTGCCATTCTCAGCTTCTTGAGAAGCCAAATCTTCAACACCTTGCAGATAAGCCTTGTTGAATTGAAGTGTTCCAACAAAGAATTGACGGCCACATAATTGGTAAAACTCATCACCAAACAGCTTGCACACAGCCTGCCCGAAGATATAGTTGTTCCGAATAAGCGGTTGTTCGTCCTCGTGAAAAGAGGCCACCAAACCCAGAATTTGCCCAAATACAGGGAAAAGAGAGGTGGGAATGTTGACACAGACCTGGGGAACACAGCGTGTGCCCAGTGTCTTATGCGGCTTTCTTCCTGCGATCTCAATAAGAAAAAGCCAGTTGTTGACTAGGGCTTCAGCCTCTCCTATACTCCAATTGCCGTTCAGAATGTTCTGTCGTAACACTGCACCAGGTTCTTTTAGATGGGGAACTGGCAACAGCTGGATATCAGGTATCCGAAGTGCTGATACAAAGTGCATCGCTACAAGGAACCACGTTTCTGCCAAAACGCGGTCATGAGCGGCTTTTTCAATATAATGTCCGGCTTGTACGGGTTCTTCGTCCAGGACCATCCAAGCCAGATGACCATAGATATCTTTAGGTAATGCAACGGTTTCGTGAGAAGTTGTTACAGTTGCAAGATGGTACCGGAAATGCATACTCCGGTCCGTTCCTTCTTTTTCAAGCATGTAACACGAAAACCGTATAAGAACAGATACACTATCCTTGGAAAGATGCTGTATTCTGGCTTCCCGGAGCATTTTCTCTACATTGTCATTACTCCAGACAATCTGACCATTGTCTGAGTTTGCAAACAGATAATCCAGACAATTCAGCGCAGTTAATGGATCTATACGCTTCTCCTGTTGCAGGAATGACTCCCATTGGTCAATCATCTGGTTTGCTTTGAAATGTATAAAGTCAAGCAATTTCTCGAGTTTCTCTTCAATAGAAAGTGCATAGCCGCTAAGCCAAAGATCAATGCGGGCAGCCGTGGCAGGCGATACAGGTGCAGATATAGTGGTCAGCAGGCCGTTCCCATTATGAGATATGTCAAACCACTGGTTCACTTCCATGAAGCGCATGAGATGTCTGGTATCTGTTCCGTTCCCTTTGTATCGTGAATTCAATGCTTTTGCCCGCTGTAACACATAATCATTGACGAGAACTACGGACTTAACCATAGGGATGCACCTTCTTCTCAAAAATCCTCATCATCTTCTGGGTAAAGTTGGATCCAATGTTTTGACTGGCCTTCATCAATTCACCTTTGCCCAGAATGTATTGCATAGAGCTTTCAATGTTGCTGTCTCCGCGCCAGTACTGTAATTCCGCGGCGGTAAGACCACGAAGAACAAGCTGAACGGTAAAAAAATGGCGAAGACAATGAGGATCCAAACCACGCCTTCTTACTTCCTGCCCATAGGCTCGCATTTCCTCATTGTCGCTTTTCAGTAATGCTTCCAGAAAGGGACCATTGACCAATACGTTGAACTTCTTCCTATAGGTGTCATAAATGAGCGCTTTACCATGCTTATTGACAAACATAGGCTGAAATTTCCTGCTGGTTTGTAAAACTTTGTGATTCATACGGTACTGCATGTGAAATTCATGAGCCGCCTTAAAAGCTTCTACAAAATCCGGGAACACACACTGTATACGTTCCTTCTTAATCCCACCAACAGACGTTGAATCATCGCGGAGCGCATATTCCTCTGTCAGCTTAAGATGTGGAAGGACGTGTCCACCCCTCATGTCGTACGCATACTGAATACCGTTCGTCCCATCTGGGTCAAAATATACATTGCAGACCTCCCCAGGACGGAGGCCGGCAAATGCCTGGACGCACATAGGGAACACAATATCCGGCGCGTGTACCATAGCCAAAGAAACCAGTATTTCAAACGCCTCGGTAGGAAGCTCTCGGAGCAGACTTTCGTGGTATGCGTTTGAAGTATTGATATGGAAGTTGGGAACAAGCTTGGTTACGGTTTGATTTCTATAATCCTGAAAGGTTTTGAAAATAAGAAGTTCTTCCTCAGTGACATGCATCTGTTTGCCGAACTTCTTTACCAGGTGGTACATAGTAAAGGTAACAACACGAAGACACTCAAAAGCAGTTTGCTTTGATAATGGTTCTTTGTTTTCCTGGATTGTCAGACCATAGTGCTCAAAGAAGTCTTCCATCATATCCTTTGTGATCTCCTGTACCGTGGTGATTTTGAATCTGTCATGCTCCCGGATCAGTACATGATTCAGAAACATAGTGAAATACAGGCAAGCCTTCTTAGAAGAAGATTTGAATGCACCGGTCTTGTTGATGCCGTATGCAACGTAATCCTGCAGACGGGTAACTTCAGTCGGGAGACCATCTTTGTCTACAAAGTAGATGAACGAGACGTTGACAACTCTGTCACCAGAAGCAATCAACTGGGTGGTATGTACCTTAAAACATGCTGTATTTAAAGGTTCATACGCATGGGTAAAAGTGGAACTGTTTTCCGACATAGAAAAATCCTTTCTGACACATTCGAATATAGTTGTGAAATGAGTCGGAAAGGAGTATACGGAAAACTAATATTTTACGATACAGATGATAAACACATATCGAAGTGGACATCAAAAACGACAATTCCAATTTGTCAGTAACAAGACAGAAAACGACAAATCAAAGTAGTGCATCACTGCTACAGAACCGACAAAACAGGCTAAAATGAATTGTCATTTGTCGTTTTTTTGGGAAAAAACGACAATTCCCGAACCCCTTGCAACATAAGGGATTCGGGCGCAATCTGTCCCATAAGAATTGTCGTTTTAATTTCCAGATATTCTGACCCGGTGCGCGGCAGAGTGTTGACAGAACGGCTCTGCTTTCATATGATTTCGTTCATATTTGGTCACGATTTTGAAAAGGACGGCATAAAAAGGGCCTGAACAGCCTGACCAGAGAAGTTTTGCCGCCTGTATGGGAAAACGGAAGGAGCCTTGATTCCATGAAGAGATTTTTTGCGCTCATACTCTGTCTTTTTCTGGCCGCTGCATCCCTTGCTGCGGCGGAGAATGTCACCGTCAC
>CAMNHD010000201.1 GCA_946538875.1 uncultured Treponema sp. | reverse complement strand
CCCATAGATAGCAGCATTCACTGCACTGGCAATGGCGGCATTGGACTTGTCCTTCTTTGCAGCCACAAACTGAGCGGCGGTTGCAGTGGAAATCGAATCCACGTGCAGCCAGTCCTTGTGTGTGTCAAGGAATTTCCTGCACTGACCAAAGCCCTGCGGGTGAGAATACACTGTCTTTATGTCGGCGACACTTCCACCCTTCACACCAAGCAGCGCATGGCGTATGTTAAGGGTCACGGCACCAACAATCGTAACATCCTCAAAGCGGGAAAAATTGTCATAATTCTGATACACTGACCCGGCAAGGGAATTTTCTATGGGAACCATACCGTAGTCAGTCTTACCGTCAGTCACCGACTGGAAAATCTCGTCAAAGGAATCCACTGGAAGGGCAGTAACATCCCTTGAGTCAAAGTAATGTCCTATGGCCTGCTCTGCATAAGCACCACGCTTTCCGCTGTAGGCGCACACAACCTTTTCGTGAGCCTCCTCGCGTATATGAGCCACAGCCTTACCCATCACAGGGGCAAGAGCCTCAATGTCGTGCATAAGCTTGTCAAACTGTTCAGGCATGAGTGAAGCGGCACCACCTGCAAGAGCCTTTTCTGGATTGGTATGGACGTCCACCATGATTCCGTCGGCACCGCTTGCAATGGAAGCAAGGCCCATAGGCTGAACAAGGTCTCTTAAGCCAAGTGCATGACTGGGGTCAACTATAACAGGAAGATGTGTAAGTTTTTTCAGGACAGGAACCGCAGAAAGGTCAAGGGTATTGCGCGTTGTATGTTCAAAAGTCCGGATTCCCCTTTCGCAGAGAATCACTTTGTCAGTTCCGCTTGCAAGAAGGTATTCGGCGGACATGAGGAATTCTTCCAGAGTCGCAGTGTAGCCGCGTTTAAGGATTACAGGTTTTCCAAGAGAGCCAACCTTGCGCAGCAGGTCAAAGTCCTGCATATTGCGGCTTCCTATCTGAATCACATCCACATAATCTTTCATGAGGGGAATAAGCTCAGGGGATACAATTTCCGTAACAACAGGCAGCCCATACCTGTCACCGGCTTCCCTAAGATAGCGCAGTCCCTCTTCGCCAAGCCCCGGAAAACTGTAGGGAGAAAGACGCGGTTTGTAAGCACGTCCACGGAGCATGACCGCACCACTTGCCGCAACCGCCGCCGCAGTCTGCATAATCTGTTCACGGCTTTCAACAGCGCAGGGACCTGCAACCGCAACGACGCGCTGTCCTCCGACGCGTATAATCTGACCACGGGAATTAGGAATCTCGACAATGGTATTGTCTCTCTTGAACTCGCGGCTGGCCTGCTTGTAGGGCTTGCTTATCGGGATAACCCTGCTCACCCCCGGCTTGGTCTCAAGTTCACGGACATCCATGTGGACTTTTCCCACGGCAGCAAGAATGGTCTCTTCCTCGCCGGCAACTTCGTTCAGTTTAAAATGCTTCTCGGTAAGAAATGCCTCAAGGCTGTGCTTGTCGTCCGCAGAGATATCCTTTTTTAAAACAATAACCATGTTTTGCTCCTGAATCAGCAGATTTTACCACAAGAGCACATTTATTTCTAGGGGTAGAAACATTCTTCCATGGGAATCAGTTTTGACTAAGTGCAGACACAAAGCGGCTGGCGGCAGCGTACTCATGCTGTGCGGAAAGATGAGGAGTCAAAGAATTCAGGCTATTGCCGGATGAACAATCTTAAGTCCTCCATCCATTGTAAAGCGCCACAGGCTGTTAAGGGACTGGGACTTGTACATCTGAGTGAAGGACACCGCGAAATCCAGGACCATAGCCGCCACAAGGGCAATCCCAAGCCATTTTATAAACACTGAATCTCCTCGGGAAATCATTTCCATGACCTTGGGGAACACAAAGTACATGAAGGCAGTGATAATAAGCGCAAATCCCGCACTTGTGGGGACAGAAGTATATTTTGTCAGGTGAAGCGGAATCCATTCATAGTTCCAGTAGTCAAAGCCAAAGAACCTGTGGACAAAATGTCCCAGCATAAGCTCCCCCACGCTCACGGCGACAAAGGCCATAAAGAAATAGGCTGCCCTTGGGAACTGAGCCTGTATACTGTGACCCAGGAACCGCACATTCTGAGGAGTTCCGAAAACCAGATACATTCCCACGACAAGAAGTCCGTAGCCGAACAGAAAAGGAAGGTGCATGTTGCGGTTATCCATGAACCCCTTGGTAAACAGAAGCCAGATGTTCTCCAGGTCAAACCCAAGGAACGAAATCAAAGCCATCATAACAAACAAATCATAAATTGAATATTCCAGTGCCATCTTTTGTTCTCCTGGTTATATTTTGTGATGAAAAAACGCCAAAACAGATATTTTGTCATTACATCTATATTGACGTTACAAATGTAATGTCGTACAATATTAAAGTCAATATTTTTACCCACGGAGTTTACAATGCCGGCAAAAACTGTAACACCTGAACATAAAGAGGATAAGGCACCAAACCATTCAGAGCTTCAGAAGAGAGAGATTCTAAGGCTTAACAACGAGGAAGCAAAGAAAGTCACACGCGAATGCTTCAAGATGGCTCTTATTTATCTGATGAATGAAAAGCCGTTCGACCGTATAACAGTCACCGACTTGGTAAAAAGGTCGGGGGTCTCGCGCACAGCCTTCTACCGCCACTACAGCACAAAGGAAGACATTCTTTCCGACATTGGCAATGACGTGGAGTTCAAGATAACACAGATTCTTGAAAAGCCTGAGCATGTGTCAAACCCATATCAGAGCTACCTGGAATGCTTCAGGGTCATACAGCAGAACAAGGAGACAATTTCGCTCATGCTTGGTGCCGGATTCACACTTGACAGCCTGTTCCGGGAAGGCTCGATACTTGAAAAAATCTATCCCTCGAACACGATTCAAAAGCGTTACGTAAAGATGGCGGCGGAGGCAGCATTCATCCGCATTGTCCTGGAATGGTTCAACCACGGAATGAAGGAACCCCTCAAGGACATGGCGCAGCTCTGTGACCATCTGTTCTCCGGTATACGCTCGCTGATTCTCTAGCGGTGCCGTATCCGCTTACCAGTGACCCAGGCACAGCAATACAAAACTTGCCCAAGAACCTAAAATACGCTACATTATATGTATGTTTAGATTTTTCTTCAAAAAGAACTTTTGTGACCTATGGGATTCAATGTTCCACCTTCTAGTGCAGAACCTTCTGTTCATGGCACTCGTCTCCGGCTTTCTGTGGTCAGGCTACGGAATCTCACGGCTAGCAGTCAGCGACAGCATAAAGAACCTGCTGACCATGGGACTTATGTTCGTGTTCTTCGCAATATTCGGAGTATTCTACTTTGCGGAAGGAGCAAACGCCGCCAAGATAGCCGACTTTGGAGGAGTAAAGCTCAAGGACTACTTCAAGAACCTTGTCCCCAGCATAAAGGACGGCATGCTCTACGGCCTGATGATAGCGCTTCTGGTCTCCATCGCAATAGTCAGCCTCCCCTTCTACATCCACATGTTCGCACCGGGCGACGGTCAAAAGGGAAACATTCTCGGTCTGGTGTTCGCCTCTTTCATCTTCTGGTTCGAGGTCGTCACTTTCCTGTCGCTCCAGTGGTTCCTGCCGGTCCGCTCACTCATGCACAACAAGTTCCTCAAGTGCCTCAAAAAAAGCTACATACTATTCTTTGACAATGCAGGATTCACAGTCCTTCTTGCACTCGTCAACCTGCTGAACCTTATCATCACAGTGCTCACCCTGGGCATGATACCAGGCATACACGGAATGACCATAACATGCTCCGATGCCCTGCGCCTGCGCATGTACAAATACGACTGGTACGAAGTGAACCCCGGCATGACCAAGCAGCAAAGAAAAGAGGTCCCGTGGGACGATCTTCTCGCAAACGACAAGCGCGCCCTGGGACCCCGCAAGTGGAAGTCATTCCTTTTTCCCTGGAAAGAGTAGCAGAACAGTCAAGTTCCGCCGCCGGCAATCCAAAGCCTTACTGCATCTGAACCTGTATAACCATCACCTGCTCAGCAGTAAGGCCCGTGAACTTAACCACATCCTCCACCGCAAATCCGCTTTCCAAAAGTCTTTTTGCAGTCGCAACCTTTTCCGCAAGCACAGCTGCCTGGGCACTGTCACTCCTGGCACCAGACTCAGAACCCTTGTCAGCAGAAGCGCCGCTGTCTTTCTGAATTTTTTCATTTTACCCTCCTTTTTA
>CAMNHD010000200.1 GCA_946538875.1 uncultured Treponema sp. | reverse complement strand
CGAGATTACAACTCTTATCTGTAAATTCATATTATGATAGTTTGAACGTTCTTGATTATGAAGAAATCCGCAAGGAAATAAGAGATCTTGCTCAGTTTACTGTCGAGAATGGGCACGAGCCTCTTTTCATTGATTACGATGATACAGTAACAAGTGTAGATGTCCCTGACGGAGCTACAAATCCAATTCCAGCAGACAACTTTGAAGAATATAAAAAGAAAGTGGATGCTTATCTTTCCGAACACATGAAGGATGAAGCAATCAATAAGCTTCGGACAAACCAGCCTCTTACAAAAGATGATTTTGACAGCCTGAACCATATCTTCAAGGAAGAACTCGGAAACGAAAAGATGTTCGATCAACTCTCTGAGGGAAAATCTCTAGGAGTTTTCATCCGCTGGGCTACAAAGATGGATAAGGAGTCTATCAACGATTACTTTGCTGAATTCATCAATGATGCCAACATGAACAACATGCAGATTGAGTTTGTTCAACGTTTGATAAACATTATCGTTGAGCAAGGCGAAATTAATATGGATGCACTCATGAAAGGCCGTGCCCCATTCGATCGACCAAAGTTCTTTATGCTTTTTGGAAAAGAGGCTCAGAACAGGATTTTTGCTGTTGTAAGAAATATTAATATGAATGCTCAGGATGTGGCATAATTTAGCCTGAGAATATTATAAATACTGACTTAACTCATCAAATAAAGGTCGAAAATTTGAATAGTCAATGCTATCCTGCTTTTTTTATGATATTAGTTGCAAAAACCTGTTTACCAAAATAATGCTCTGGATCATGTACATTATTTTCATGTGTAAAGGATTTTCCATTTATTTTTTCAGATAATAGAGTTTTATCAAAATACTGCTGCTACGGTTGTGTATAGCGGGCGCACGCGGTTCCGCAAAGCCGGACTGCAACTGGAAATGCAGTGCAAAACTGATTGATTGTAAATGAACTCAGCGCCCAAGCAGGTTGTCCAGTTCTGCGTTCAGGGCAAGAGCTGTGGTGTCGGAAGGGTTCAGCGCCACCACCTGTTTAAGATAATACTGTGCACGCCTCCAGTCCTTGCGTTCGTAATAAATGCGGTACAAGCGGTACAGAGAGTCGCGGTTACGGGGATTTGCAGTAAGGCTGGAACGCAGGTCGCTTAAAATCATCTCCTGATCAGTATCCAGGAGACTCTTCTGATAATAGAGGAAACTCTTCATTCTGGCATTTGCGTCTTTCATCAGGGAATCAATCATTGCGGAAGCCTGCACCCTTCTCTTTGTGGAGACCAGCACTTTTAGATAAGTCTGCTGAACTTCCTCATCCCCAGGAGACTGTTCGTAAAGAGCACTTGCCATAGTCCAGGCCTCTTCCTTGCGGTCAAGTGCCAGACAGATATCCACGTGGTCATACAGGAGTGAACGCTGAGTGCTTCCCGCCGCAACAAGACGGCTGCTCATTTCGTAAGCCGCTTCCCAGTCGCCGTTTTTGTTCATCTCCGCAATGCAGACAGCCATTGCCTTTTTTTCACCGGGATTTACTTCCAGAGCTTTTTCCGCCAGTTCCAGGGCAGTCCTTCCACCCACCATCATACTTCCGTCACTTGCCAGCTGAGAAGCCGCAAGCAGAACATCCGGATCTTCGGGATATGCCTTCAGTGCCCGTGCAAGGGTCTCGCTGGCCGCAGAATTATTTTTGTTCCAGCTGCGCTGAAGCTTTGCCCTCAGCAGGAGATAGCCCTTGTCGCCAGTATTGTTGCGGGCATAGACATCAAGCAGGGAAGAAGCCTTTATATAGTCGCCCTTGTTCATCAGGATTTCGGCCCTGAGAAGAACAAATTCCAGGTTTTCCGGCTCAAGCTGCAGTACACGGAGCACATAATTCTCCGCCTTCTCGTATTCACCTGCATTGTGATAGGCATGTGTAAGCAGTTCCATGGCAGGAATATACTGCTGGCTCACAGAAAGAATCCTTGAACAGAGCGCAACTGTCATCTGATAGTTCCCGGACTTATAGTTCGCCTGTGCCTGTGCAAACAGAATCTCCCGGGTTTCTGGAGACTCTGCGGCCGCGGCATTCAGATACACCAGCGCTTCGGCAGGTTTATCCCTCTGCATAAGGAGCAGACCCATCATATAATTGGCAAGCACAGAATTCTTTCTCAACGCCAGGGCACGGGTCAGCCGCTCAAGGCATTCTTCTCCGTACTCGGAGCGTCCACCCCTTGTCACCACAAGCATTGCAGGGAGCAGAAGCCCAAAAAAGTCAGTGCTTCCAGTTCCTGTGTCATAGATTCCCCTCTCGGCAGAATCAAATGCCGCTAGATATGGGTTTGCGTCAACAGCAAGGGCAGTATTCCATGAAATCTGGACGCTTGGCCAGACAGTCTGCATGATACGTCCGCTCAGCACAATAAGGGTCTTTTCCGCCTGGGAATAATTTCCGTCACTTCTGTGCAGTATGGAGGACATCCGCTTGAGCGATTCCGGGCTTGCAATCTCGGCCGCTTCCACGGCGTTCTTATCCACAAGGGCAAAAAAAGAAGAAGTCACACGCTTTGGTATAGGAATACTGACCGCCTTGGGCGCATCTTCCTGGATATAAGATTCCTGGCTGACTTCCAGTTTTGCGGCTGGTTCCTGAGTGTCGGCGTCCTGGGCAAAAAGAGGCCCTCCGCCAAGAAATGAGAAAAATCCTAACTCAAGAACAGCAAGAAAAAACGCCGGTTTCTTCCCGCTCCGCAAAATTTTCAAACCTTTTCTCCTTATAAAAAGAGTCAAAAGACCGACGGCATTTCGGCAGAATTTTTGCCGACAGTTCTCAATCATCCTCCGAATCAACCAGGGAATCATCCTTCATGACAAACAGACCCTTGTGATGCTGCTGCACACAGAACACCACTATAAGCGTCACACCACCGGCCATAATCACCAGAGGCCAGAAACGGGACGCAAAGGTAAGGAAGCCCATCTTTACGATTTTCAAGGAAAACAGAAGGAAAAGTCCTCCCATGATAATCAGCACTATCGCAGGAAAAAGGTAGATTGTCCTGATTCTGCGCAAGTGGTAAAGCCCTGCCGGAATCAAGGCAAGTCCAAGACTGATTACAACCAGAGGCCACAGTTCCTTCATAGTGTAGGGAACTATATTCAAGTCTATCAGAAGGGTCACAACTCCAACCAGGGAACAGAAAAGTCCTACAAAAAACAAAAAGCTGTTGCGGGCAAAAGCCAGAGCCATAAAAAGAGCGGTGACTCCCAGGCCCATCAGCAGAACCGGTCTGAACGCAAAGACTTTGGTGGTTCTCCTAAGCGATGCCACCAGCAGAAAGATACCTGCTATGAACATAATCAGCCCCAGCCCGAGTATCACATTTTGCTTGACAACTATCTTTGTCTGAGGAATCTTAAAAAAAGGATGTTTCTTTTCAGAACCGGACACAGACCAACCTCCTGGGAAAAAACCTTATTCTTACAGAATATACTATCTTTGGGTTCTTGCCAATAAGTTTTACCTTTGCTACAATCAAACCATGACAAGAAATCGCATTTTTGCAGCAGTACTAGCGCCGCTTTTAATATTATTTTTAGCAAGCACTTCAACTTCATGCAGCAGGCACAGAGGCAAAGCTCTGGACCGGGCCTACACAAAGGAATACAAAACCACACAACAAAAGCTCTTTGCACTGCTCGATAATAAACAAACTTCGGAAGAAAGTCGTTACGCCATAATAAACAGAATAGCAAACAACATGCTCTCGGTAAAAACTTATCCCCAGCTGATTCTCTTCCTGACCGAATGGGTGGAGACTCATCCCGACGACATGTTCAACTCATGGTGGCTGCTGATGACCGCATTCGCCTATTATGAAAATGACGCCCAGCCCGTCGCCGCCTACTACTTTGAGCGCATATTGAACGGCTACGAAGACCTGATTGTCCAGGGCAAATCGGTGCACTTTCTTTGTCTGCGCTACCTGATTCAGATTACCAAGGATCCGGCACAGCGCATCACTTACTTCAACCAGCTGATAAACCGCTTTCCAAACAATGTGAGCATCACGGAACTTTATGTGCGCATGGCGCTTGAGTACGAAAAGCAGGGAGAATGGAACCAGGCTCTCAAGACATTCCAGCTGTTCCTTAAGCAGGAAGACGCATCCACAATACAAATCCCTGACGTTCCCAATGCCTATATGATGGCGCGGCAGCTCATAGACTTCAACAATTCGGACAAGGA
>CAMNHD010000199.1 GCA_946538875.1 uncultured Treponema sp. | reverse complement strand
TTATTTTTTAAAACAAACGGCAGCTGGAATAAAGCCTGCACAGTTCCACCCGTCACAACACCAACAGCCATTGCACGTGCAGGATTAGCCATGTGAGGAGCAAGAATATAAGTCAACGCAATGACAATTCCGTTGAATAAAATCGGTGTGAAACCAGACGGAGCAAAAATCTTCAGACCATTCAGGATGCCCTGGAAAAAAGCGGCGACAGAAATCACAACAAGATACGGAAACATAATCCGGGTCAGCAGAACCGCCTCGGTCATTGCATCGGCGTCAGCCCTCTTGTAAAAAATCCTCAGAATCAGCGGAGTGACAATAATTCCTACCGATACAAACGCAACAGTCAGAAAACTTACAAAAGTAAAAGTGGCGCTCACAAAATCCTGAGTCTTCTTTTTTCCCTCGTCGTTGCCTGCATCCTCAAGATAACCGCGGAATGTGGGAATAAAAGCCACAGAGATGGAGTTCTCCGCAAAAAGCCGCCGAAAAAGATTCGGAATCAAAAACGCAATTCCAAACGCATCGGAATACGCAGAGGTTCCCAAAAAATGTCCCTTGGTTCTTTCGCGCAGAAGTCCAAGTATCCTGGAAATCAATGTGAGAACAGAAAGGGACAAACCTTTTTTTACCAGCAAAGATTTTTTCTTATTTTCACTCATGGGCACTAGCATAATACTGTTAGCGATTTTTAGCAATATTATAGAAGAATTTTTTATTGGGGCAGCTTCTGGTGCTAAGGGCGTTCCACCACTCGCTTACGCTCGGTACCTGGCCATAGGCCAGGCACTGCCTGCGCATGGTTCCATGCCCTGCCCTGCCTTTACCGCAATCAAGAAATGACACTTTACAGACCGTTCACCACACCAAAATATGCAGACTCCGCCCTGTACTGCGAAGGTGTTTTTCCTGTGTAGCGTTTGAACTCATCGTAAAACTGCCTCCTTGAGCCAAAGCCGCATTGTTCAAGAATTGTCTGAATATCCTCAGAACTTTCCCTCAGACGTGAACACGCAAGCTCCACACGCCGCCGTCCGATATATTGTCCAAGCGAAACAGAATTTGCCTCCTTGAAGCATCTGCCAAGGTAATCCGCATTCACTCCCAGTTTTGAGGCAAAATATTTTACCGAGGCATTTTTATCAGACAATTCAGCTTCGACCATCACCATCAGTTTCTTAGCAAGGGAATCACAATCACCTTTCAAGCTCTGCCTGTTTTCCTGACCATGCAGGTCTGCGTCCAACAAAATAAGGAGTTCGCTTACAAGATGATTGTGGAGCAGATTACTGTGACCTGGCTTTGAATAATTACCTAGGATTTCCGCACACAAGGCTTCTATCTTGGAAAAGTTTTCAATTTTTCCGCTCTCTGGCAGAACAAGGCAATCTTCCGGCAAGGTCTTTTTCTCACCGGGATTCCATATACCTGGCAGATAGATTCTCTGCTCACCGTCAAGATCTATACGCTCAAAAAAGTGAAACCAATAATATGAAACAGGTTCCGTAACAGCTTTCACCCCAAAGTGCTCATGCCCGGCAGGCAGTATAATAAAGGACTTTGGCTTTACCTCAAGAACAGAATCCTCACTTTGAATAAGGGTACTTCCTTTTCGACCAATAATGAGAACTGACTCACTTTCCAGGCGCCGTCTCATGTGGCACCAGCCCGGATTCAGCATGGCACAGCCGCAGACCGGAGACCTGGTTGACTCTACATGCCGTAAGATGTAATGTTTAAGAGATGATTCCTGCTGCATAAAACCTCCGCAATAAGGTCGGAATTCCGCACTTATTCTCTATTTTATGTGACTATCTATTTTTTTTCAACATGGTAAAATCATAACCATGATGAGAACTAAAACATTAACATTACTTTGTTTAGGAGCAATTTGCATGAGCACAACATTTGCCTCTGTAAAAACCAGGCTTAGTCCAGACACTATGTTTGCAGAATCCCAGCAGACTGGACTGGATTATGTACTCAAATACAACCCAGACAGATTTCTTGCACCTGTATACAATGCGTTGGGTAAGACCCCAAAAGCCTCTGTCTACGGGGGCTGGGAAAGCCGTCAGATTCAGGGCCACATGCTGGGACACTACCTTTCAGCTCTTGCAGGCTTCTATTATCAGACAGAAAGTCAAGATGCAAAGAAAAAACTTGACTACACAGTCAACTGCCTTAAGACAATTCAACGCAAAGACGGATATCTCGGTGGAATTCCCTCAACCCCTTTTGACACAGTGTTCAATGCCCACGGTGACTTTCAGGTAGAACGCTTCAGCCTCGCATCCTGGTGGGTACCCTGGTACTCAGTGCATAAAATCTATGCAGGACTTCTTGACGCCTACACATACGGCGGCAACAAGGATGCACTTGAAGTAGTAAAGAAAATGGCTGACTGGGCAATCAAAGGCACTTCAAAGATGACCGATGAAGAAATGCAGAAGATGTTCGGATGCGAGCACGGCGGAATGTGCAAAGTCTTTGCAGACCTGTACGGAATCACCAAGGACAAGAAGTACCTTGCACAGGCAGAACGGTGGATACACCACGAGATAATGGATCCCTGCTTTAAGGAAGTGGACCGTCTGCAGGGCTATCACGCCAACACACAGATTCCCAAATTCCTAGGTATAGCCCGTCTGTATGAACTGACCGGAAAACCGGAATACCGCACAGCCGCGGAGTTCTTCTTCAATACAGTCACTCAGCGCCGCTCCTATGCAATCGGAGGAAACTCCAAGGGAGAACACTTCGGCAGGGAATACGACGAAACTCTTGCCCGCGACACCTGCGAGACATGCAACACATACAACATGCTGGAGCTTGCAGAGCACATCTTTGAGTGGAACAAAGATTCCTCAGTGGCAGACTATTACGAAAAAGCGCTCTACAACCACATCCTTGCCTCACAGGATCCAGAGACTGGTGCAAAGACATACTTTGTCTCCATGCTTCCTGGCTTCTACAAAGTGTACTGTACCCATGACAATGCTATGTGGTGCTGTACAGGTACTGGTCTTGAAAACCCGGAGCGCTACAACAGATTCATTGCATCCGACATCGACGGCACAATCTACATCAACCTCTTTATCCCGAGCACAATCACCACTGACGACGGCTGGAAGATTCAGGTGGAAACTTCATTCCCCTTCGGTCAGGAAACCGGCGTGAAAGTCCTTGCACAGGGAAAAAATCCCCGCACCATAAAAGTCCGTGTCCCATCCTGGGCAAAGCAGGGCGCAGACGCTTACCAGACACTCGCTGACACAAAGCCCGGTTCTGTAGAAAAAATACAGCTGCCTATGGCTCTCAACATAAGACGTGCACGCGACCGCTCAGGAAACTTCAGCATACAGTACGGACCTATTGTCCTTGCCGCAGACCTTGGAACCAAGGACATGCCAAACGACATCGTGGACGATCAGCTCCTTTACATGAGTTTTCCTGCCAGCGGGGTAAAAAAACTTAACGGCAGCCTGACGAATCCGGCAGAGTGGATTGAGCCGGTGGACACTTCTACACTCACATTCCGCACCAAGGAAACTGCCTGTGCAGACGGAAAAACTTCCTACATATTAAAACCATTTTTCAACATTCATCATGTCCGCTATGCAACTTACTTTCCTTCAGCAGATGCGGTAGAAGATGCCCGCACCGCCAAATTCGAAGCCATAACAATGGACTTTGTGGAACCAGGACGTCAGCAGAGCGAGATGGACCACCACTTCAAGACTGACGGTACCGAAATCGGGTATATTAATTCCATTGACAGGAACTACCGCACATTTGCTTTGGATAGCGGCTTTGTCACCTACAAGCTGCGCGTCACCACCGCCTCAGACAGCCGCCTTATCCTGACAGTACACGGAAAGGACAAGGGTACTCTGACAATCAATATGGGTAAGCGGGAGCAAGTTAGTGTCAACCTTGACGGAATCCATGGGGATACTCTCTACGACATAGAGATTCCCCTAAGCAAACCCGCAGGCAAGGCAAAAGCCGTCCGCGAAGACCTAAAGGTTTCAGCAAACGGCAATATCCACCTGCTGGAAATCCGTACCACAAAAAATTGATTGTTTTCATGCCATCATTCCCTGTGCGGTAATGACTTTCCGGGCTGGTCCCGGAATCTGCCGCACATTCTTTATTTCACACAAACACTGTCTTTTAAAACTATGCTTTAGCTGAAATATTTCTTTTTGAATGTGCTCTTTTGTGATCAGCACCG
>CAMNHD010000198.1 GCA_946538875.1 uncultured Treponema sp. | reverse complement strand
GATAATCTTTGTAACCTCGTCGAATTCCTGCTTAATCTGGGCAAAGGGACACTCGTTGCGGCCCTCGGTTGTGGAAGTAAAGCGGGAAAGGATGTTTGCGTACGGAAGGCGCACAAACTGCCTCAGCCACTCGACGCTGCGCACGGAGGCATACATCTCTGTCTTGCGCGGAGAAGGTATATTCTTGAGGATTTCGTCCATCTTGTGCAGAAGGGACGCCTTCATCTCCTTGGTTATAGTCTTGTCAAAAGAGTACTGGTAAGGATCCGACTCCTGCTCAATCTCCTTGCCCACAGCCGGCATGATGATGTAGCCCAGCAGGGCATAGAATCCTCCTGGTTCAGCCTCATAGCGCTCAACGTAGGGAACAAGGAATTCCGCAACCTGCTTGAGCTGGGTGAATGTCTCAAAGAAGACAGAACCGAGGGTCTTTTTTCTTGAATCCATGAGCCCCGGACTTTCACGTTCCACTTCACGGGAAATACCTGAAACAAGGGCCTTGTTGAACACTTCCTCCACAGATGTGTTGGAGAGAGCCGCCTTGAGCCAGTACCAGAACTGCTTGAAGATTGACTGCTGCTTGAGTTTGACGCTGAGATCCATATCATCGCCGTTCTCAACCTTTGAAGCAGTACGCACTGGCGAACCTTCGACAGTCTGCCCCTTTTTCATGCTGCGGAGCATATTCTCGCGTTCTTCTGATGAGATTTCCGCTACGAGATCCTGGAATGTAGAGTTGTCGCCTTCACTTGCCATATTATTCTATTGTAAAGTTAAAAAAAAGGAATGTAAAGTAGGCTGACCCAAAATCTTAAAAAAAAGACTCAGGGTGCCAGTCTCAAAAGCCGTCCGCTCCAAAAGCCCTGCAAGCACCTTACAGCCTGCGCCAGTCAGGTCCGGAAGCAGTCGGGAAAACCTTTGCCCTGCAAGTGCATCTGCCCGCATTCTTAAAGAAAAACCTCAGATCCGAGGCATATCCGCTCATCAGGTCGTCAGGATGATAATGCAGAGCCACAACACTTGAAGACCCGTCGGCCGTGCAGCGTCCCATGGCAGAATTCAGCGCCACAATGTCGCTTACCAGCGGAATCATATTGCCAAGGCCCCTCTGCTTAAGACGTGAGCTCAAAAACTCATGCTGCAGGGCTTCAATCTTAATGGAATCAGGGACAGGCCCCCTGTCAAGTTTTTTCACCGCCAGATAATCGGCAAAGTCCTGGAAGAACGCAGATGCCTTTTCCTTAAGCAGATGGAGCACTGAATTGAACCACGGCACAGCCCTTCCCTCACTGTAAAAGATGTTCACAGCACGCGAAAGGCTCTCCGCCCTTTCCAGATCCCGGGCAGTGAATCCAGATGTCCCGGTAACGTGATACGGCGGACTTGACTCCCATTTCAGTCCCAGAGACTCAGCCTCGTCGTACAGACTTGTTCCCGGAAGCACAGAAAGACAGAAAAGCTCAAGATTGTTGGGATAAAGGCCCACCGCAAAGTCGATGCTTTCCTTGAACCCCTTGAGAGTGTCTCCCGGCAGACCGTAAATCAGGTCAAAGCCAAAAACAGCGCCTTCCTGGTTCAATATGCCCACATTCTTTACAAAGAGATTTTTATTGAACGTACGGTGAACCTTTGAAAGAACGGCCTCGCTAGAACTCTGCAGGCCAATCTGCAGACAGCATGGAATCGACGCAAAGGCACGCGCCATCTCCCTGTCTATGAATTCAGCCCTTGCCTCAAAGTAAAAGAACATTCCGGGTGCCTTTCTGCGCAGTATATCCAGTATGGCAACGGCACGCTTTCTGTCGGCATTGTATGTGGGATCAAGGACAAAGGCCTGTGATATTCCCTGTGACGCAAAGAGTTCAATCTCCTTTTCCAGCCGCTCCATGGGAAAATACCGCACACGCTTTTCACCCTTGCTTTCGTAACAGTAGGAGCATTTGAACGGACAGCCCCTCGCAAGCTCCCAGAGCACGCCTCCGTAAACACGGGCGTCTATGGTACCGTCAAGATAAGGCGACGGAAGTTCCTCCATGCCGCAGGGCCGGGAGCGCAGCACAGTTTCCGACTTCAATGATTTTTGCCCGGGGATAAGAGGCGGAGAATATATCCCCTGAATGTCATAGCAGAGTCCCTTTGGGTCACCGTAAAAAGAATCAATCTTTTTATCCAAAAGGAGTCTCTCAAGCAGTGCAGGAATTGAATATTCGCCCTCGCCTGCAACAGTGTAGTCGAACGAGGAAAAAGCCAGGGGGTCCGCCGTCACTTCGGGACCTCCAGCCACAAACAGAGTGTCAGGGCTGAGCGCCTTTACCGCAGCGGCAACCTGGTCGCAGAGGACATGGTTCCACACGTAGACGCTCAGACAGAGACAGTCAAGATGACTTACTGAGTCGACAATATTTTTTGCAATTGATTCAGGACATTCATGCTGCTCAAGGGAAAAGGCTTCCAGATGCAGTTCAAGCCTGTCCCTGGTGCGCGGATCCGACTTAAGGGCAGAAGCCACACATGCAGCTCCCAGCGGGAGTGCCTGCGGTGAACTTTCCACCAGTATGGTCATGCACACCACGACCGGTCTGTTATCAGACGGCAAGGGCAGAAATCTCTTGTTCGCGGTGATTTTTAATTCTAAGGGTAAGCTCGCGGTTCACAAGCTTGAACAGGATGTCATGCTCCTCGGAACTATGGTTTCCACTGTAGCACAAGTCCTTGAGTATATCGAATTCGTGGTCGTTCAAGGGCTCCTGGTCATCCCAGAAATACTTCCATGTAGCAGCGCTGTCAGCCGTCATGTGGGTGTCAATCACTTCCTTCCAAACATCGTAGGCATCGTCTTTAGCCATTTGGATCCCCTCCAAACAAATTTTATTTATACCCAGATTATCGGACAAGGAATTTTCCTACTTTAGGGTTTCCTCCCACCTGCTTTTGACCAGCGAGATGAATTCCTTCATGGGAAGAGGCTTTGAATAGTAATAGCCCTGTATGTAATCGCAGCCCATGGCAATTATCGCATCTGCACACTCCGCAGTCTCCACACCTTCCGCCACAAGCTTTGCACCTATGCGCTTGGCCATGTCCACGGAACACTCAAGCAGTGTAAGCGCATTCCTGTCGTCTTCACAGAAGGCCGGCTGGACTATGGACTTGTCCAGTTTTATGATTTCCAGGGGCAGAGAAAGAATCCTGCTCAGCGATGAATAACCAGTTCCGAAGTCATCCAGGGAAAAACCTATTCCCCTCTCATGCAGAAGACGTATATTCTCGTCCAGTATGGAGTTAAAGGAGTCAGCCGCAGTCTCCGTAATCTCAAGGTTTATGCATGAAGTGTCCACTGTGTACTTTTTGAGTATATCGCTGATCTTGGGAATAAGATTGTTCTGTATGCACTCGACGACAGAAAGATTTACTTCTATATAATGTATCCCATACTGCTGAAGATGGTACTGTGAAATCATGCGGCACACTTCCTCAAGTATGTAGGACCCCATCTCCAGTATGGCTCCGTTCTTTTCAGCAAGGGGAATGAACACATCCGGCGGAATAAAGGCACCGCTTTCGTCATGCATCCTAAGGAGGGCCTCGGCACTGGTAAAGCGTCTTTCCCTGGCAGAATAGATAGGCTGGAGGTACACTTCAAGACGGTTTTCAGAAACAGCTGTCTTGGTCAAATCAGAGACATGCTTGAGATAGCGCTCCTGCGGCAAGTTAAGCTCCTCAGGAGTCACCACATAGAGATTCCTCTGGTTTCCAGTCTTGGCAAGCTTGTCCAGGAGGTTCATTATTCCATCCAGACTGCTTGCATTCTTGGGACACTCAAAGAGACAGCAGCTTGATGTTATGTGAACCTTGTACTCAACACCCACGTAAAGGCTGGAGAACACCTCCTGCACCCTGAGAAAAGCCTTCTTGGAATAGTCCATGTTGTCATCGTCAAGCACCATCAGGTAGCGGCCGACCGTAATGCGGAAGACAATGGATGTCTTCTGGAATTCCTTCAGCGACTTGAGCAGTTCCTTTTCAACCACACGGCGTCTTTCCGGCGGAATATAATTGCGGCTTATGTCAAAGTCATGCACGCACACCGCAATGCACTGAATGTTGTGGTTTCGCTCAAGACGCGGCTCCATCAATATGGTAAAGGCCCTTGAATTCAAAAGCCCCGTGTCATCATCATAGAATTCATCAGGATTCTGCAGGGTAAAGTCCATTATCACCGCACATAATGTCAGGGTGAACT
>CAMNHD010000197.1 GCA_946538875.1 uncultured Treponema sp. | reverse complement strand
GCCATACTTTTTGGCACAGGAACTGATTAAGGGCTATCTAAATGGAATTGAAGCAACCTACACTCCCCCAAAAGGATACTTCGTTGCCGAAGAAAACCCAGAGGACTTTGCCAAGTACGAAGCAGAATTTCCCTACAAGGAAAAACTCGTACTTCCCGGCCAGCTAGGATAACTTAAAGACCCGCAGATTGCCTTTGCCTTCTGCGGGCAATTTTTATACTTTATAATTAGGAAACACTATGGCAAGTATTTTGATTAAAGACACCACCCGGGAACAGCGCGAACAGATTGTCCGGGAGTCACTTGGAGATGACTACGATGTTGGCTGCGGCTACGAATCTACCGGAATAAACTATCAGTTGTATATCGACGGCATTAAAGAACTGAGGGAACTGAACATGGAAGCAAACTGCGGTTTTGAAGTGGCTCATCCTGAAGAAAGAAAATCCGGCTGTGAGATGGTGTGATATGGAAATCAGCAAAAAAGATATGAAGGTTCTGCTCAAGTCTCAGCAGGGTGAACTGGATGCAGTGCTTATGTACAACGCTCTGGCCAAGGTTGCAAAAATTCAAAGGGATAAAGACACCTTCCGTCAGTTAGCAAAAGAAGAAGGCCACCATGCGGCGGTTTTTCATAAGCTGACACAAAGAGAACTTACACCAAAGCATACAAAAGAAATCCTTCTTCCCCTGCTATACAGAATCTTTCCAAGATGGATTTTGTATCCCGCAATCGCCCAGGGTGAATACGCTGCCGTAAAATCTTATTTACCGGTTGCAGAAAAGTTCCCGGAAGTTGAAAGTGTCAGAAATGATGAAAAGCGGCACGGCGATACAGTGAAAGGTCTTTTGAAATAATTATGGATCCTTGCGAAAGGAAGCCTCATGAGTAATTTCTGCGGATTGAACCAACTGTACGTGGGGGCAAAGCGAAAAAGAGAATCAGACACACACCCAAAAAAAAGGAGCCTTGAACAAAACAAATCTTTGCTCACACTCCGATTTCAATCTCGTTGCAGAGAGCCTCATACAGAATAGCCTTGTCCTTGTTTGTTTCGCGTACAGTGTTTGCAAGACGGCGCGCAAGGACAGCAAGTACTCTGTAGCCAAGAATCGGTTCAGCGTCGCAGATTTCAAGGAACTTCTTGCCGGAGATGGTGAGTGTCAGGCATTCAGTTTTTGCAGTGACAGTTGCAGAACGCTGGTCCCTGCTGATGATGGACATTTCGCCAAAGAAAATATTCTGCTCGGAGTTAAGGGTTGCAAGGGCAATGACATCGCCGGCAGGAGTGTCGCGTGTAATCAGGACCTGTCCGGAATACAAGATGTAGAACAAGTCACCGATTTCGCCTTCCTTGATGATTTTTTCCCCGGCCTTGAATTTCTGAATTGAAAGATTATTGTACACCGCTTCCAGAATGCGTCTGTCGTCAGGATTAGAGACGTCAAAGTCAGAAAACAGCTGAATCTTTATAAGTTTTGGCAATACCTGTTCAAATGAATCCATATTCTACCTGCCTTGCTGAGCTTGCTTTTTGCCACGGACAAAAATAGCCTTGGCATTCTTTGGTACCACATAATCGTTGGGGGGAGTAAGCAGCGGTTCATTGCTCACCAAACTCTTGACCTTCTTAAGACTGTCGATTATGGCGTTGATGTTAGGATTTTTCTGAGCCTCGCGGATAGCTTCCATGCGGCGCAAGTGAAAGTTTCCTGAGTTCAGGAGTAGTCCCACCAGAATGCCAGTCTTGGAGCGCGAAGACCATGCATAGTCCTTGAAATCCTTGTAAGTTTTTCCGATAAAACCGTCAGGAATGTCGTCTATGATAATTCCTGAGTCAGCATCGTCACTAATCAAAGCCTTGATTACATTTGAATACCCCTGACCGCTTGAGGCTGTAGCCAGAAGACTGCGTTCGTATTCCTGAGTAAGAATTATTTCGTCGCAGTGGGCCATCTTGAGGTGACGCTCGAATTTTTCACTGATAAGTTCCGCCGCAATGTAGATACCACGGCTCATACTTTCCATAGTAAGAACAGCAAGTACAGTCCGTGAGTCAATCTCAAGGTTGGAGTAGTCCTTGGAACGGTCGGAGATAACAAGCGCACGCGAAGCCGTGTGAATGTACGCCCTGTTCAGAGTGGTCTCATCGGTAAAGTCGCCCGCAATAAAGTTCAGGTCCTTGAACTTAGGATTTGAGCGCAGCTGTTCAATCTGATCAGGAGCTTCGTTTATAAGCACAATCAGGTCCGGTGAAATATCCGGATTGGAGATAAGCACATTTTCTATGATTTTTTCAAAACCCGGCCGCCAGCCGCATAACAAAAAGTGTCCCTGCATAGAGTTCAATTTTTTTAACCCCTTGTCGTTTTTCATCTGGATGTCAATGAACCATGAAGCAATCTTAGCCGTTATACAGCCAAAGAGCACCAGGCCCGTCATAAGCATTGTCCAACCGGATATGCGCCCCGGCAAAGACTCGCACACATACTCAAAGTAGTTGGCGAATACAGCCACGCACATAAACCAGAAAGTGTCGAATTTAGTTTCAATACCGCTGCCAGTTTTGGTCTCAGTGTTGTAGATGATGATACATGCAACAAAAATCAGGAACACAATGCCAATGCAGATAAGCGTGAGCGGTTCCTGCAGCATAAGCTTTATGCGTCTGAGGAGTGGTATTTTCTTACGTTCAGTCTTTTTCCTTGCCATTAAGTGCCGCCTTGTTCTACTCGTGATTGGCGCAGATTAGTATGGACTTTGCGTTTTTGGGAATTATAAAGTCGTCGGCAGGAGTCAGCATAGGTTCATTATAATGCGTAGCATCAGCGGAAGCCTGCAGCGTAAGAGCCTCTTTCTTGGTGACACTAGGCCTCATGGTGTTAAGCAGAAGTCCCACAAGAACTTCACCGTCGCCCTCCGCCACATGTTCCAGCAGTTCGCGGTAAGGCTTGCCGGTAAAAGCAGAAGGAATGTCGTCGATTATGATTCCGGAGTCAGCATCGTTTCCAATAAATGATTTGATGACATTGCTGTAGCCAAGACCGCTGGAAGCAGTTGCCAAAAGACTGTGCTCATACTCCTGAGTCAGGAGAACTTCATCGCAGTGGGCAAGATTCAGGTGTTCCTCAAACTTTTTGTCCAGAATCTCGGCCGCAATATATATAGAAGGATTTTCATTTTTTATTGCAAGCACCGCAAGAACCGTCTGTGAGTCAGTCTCAATGTCCGAACGTTTCTTGGCCTTGTCGGAAATAACAAGCACACGCTTTGCAGTCTGCACAAAGGCACGCTTCAGCACCGCAGCATCCGCAAAGTCACCGGCCACATAGTTCACGTCCTTGAACTGCAGCTGGGAGCGCAAGGATTCAATCTGCTCGGAAGGAGCCTCGTTCACCAGCACAATCATGTCAGAAGAAATGTCCGGATTGGAATTCATCACAGCGTCAAGAATCTTGTCAAAGCCCGGCCGCCAGCCGCAGATAATAAAATGTCCCTTCATATTCCTGATTTTTTTCAACCCCTTGTTGTCTTTCATTAAAAGATTCATGAAACCCGATGTGATTTTACCGGTAATGAAACTGAATACAATCATTCCGAACAGAAGCAGGACCAAAGAAGCCATGCGTCCCGGAACAGATTTTACGTAATAGTCAAAATAAGCCGCAGAAACAGCAACGATAGTGTGCCATATAGTGTCGAACCAGCCGACAATCCCACTGTCCGTCCTGCCTCCAGACTCGGAATAATAAACAATCACAGTTGCCACAAGAATGGAAATGACGATGATAATCCCGATGTAGGTGAACGGATTAGTGAATATGCGCTTGAGTTTTCGCTTATAGACACCTCTGCGTAATTCTCTCTTCTTTTTACCCATTAAAATACCTGCATTTAAAACTATACCTTAATTTTATCATTAAAAATTTGAATCGTCAATGTTCTACAAGGTAGGGACGGTACTGTGTAGTTCACAGTACATCATTCAACTACAAACGGCCGTGCATTCAAACCGCATTCCCCGCCATTCCAGGTTCCGCGGGTCCCTTCCCGCTCCAGCCCCCGCATCCGCGGTGGCCGCTCTGCGCCTTCCATGTCGGGCGTAGGCGCCTGGTTCCATTCTTCCGCAACAAAGCAAAATACGCTTTGACAAACACAGCCAAAAGTGCTAAATTATATCCATCCCAATGCGGTGATCATACATCGGTAGTATGCGAGCTTCCCAAGCTCGACAGGCGGGTTCGACTCCCGTT
>CAMNHD010000196.1 GCA_946538875.1 uncultured Treponema sp. | reverse complement strand
TCAATCTGGCGCACAGGAATGGTCTTGTCACTTACCGCAAGAACCTTGCCGCCATGAGCAAGACTTGCTGCCCTGTCATAAACGCCGCCCTTCACGGCAACAGCAGCACACTTGAGTCCCTCAGAAGCAGCTGTAAGAACAAAGTCAGGCTTATCCGCATACGTTCTCACTACCGCCAGCAGCCTGTTACCGAACAGACGGCGCGTCAAAGTTTTTCCGTCAGCGCTGCGGTACTGCCCGTAGTCGGTACTGTCGCCGTTGTCAGCACCAAGCAGTTCGGCCTCTCCCTCAAGCCTAAGCTCTACAACTGACCGGGAATTCTCAACTGGATTACCTGCCTGGTCAACAGAACTTATGTCCACAAACCAGATACCCCCGCCAGAATAATTCTCCAGCTGGGCACAAAGAGCGGCGCTGTCGCCAAAGGATTTTCTTACGTCCGAACACACAAGGGTTCCATTAGCATCGTAGGCCTTTGCACAGATTTCTCCCTTGTGATAGGGCACAGCCTTCCATGTTGCGGCAAACTCCATGCCATGTCTCAAGTGAGTCCGCTTTTTTCCAAGAGACTTTCCATTCACAAACAGTTCCACTTCCGGCAGATTGGAATAAGCCCTCACATCAATCAGCTGGCCTTCGTTAAAGTCCCAGTACGGAAGCAGATGGACAAAGGCTTCAAGGTTACAGTCCACCCATGCAGCCTTGTACTGGTAGAAGGTGTCCTTTTCAAAACCGGCCGTGTCAATCTGACCAAAGAAAGAATTCTTGGTGGAATAAGGAGTAGGCTCACCAATGTAGTCAAAGCCAGTCCACAGGAACTGCCCCGCAGAATACGGCGTGTCCCGTTCAGCGGCAAGCACATAGGCAGTGTCCCTGGCACCCCAGCTGGTAGTACAGTTTCCAAGACAAGAACATTGGCTGTCGGCATAAGTGAGCGACTTTGTTTCCAAGGGGAAATGATAGATTCCCCTGCTCTGCACAGTGCTCGAAGTTTCGCTTCCGTAGATTTTCCAGGTTGGATGAAGGGTCTGATGATGGCTTTGGTAAAGCCTCTCGGCATAATTGTAGCCGACCACATCAATCAAGTCCGCACATTTCTGGGCACCTTCCCATTCCATATAATTAGAAGCGATTGTAATAGCCGCATTTTTTTCCGGGTCATGAGAGCGCACCACTTTGCAGAGATTGCGTGTAATCTCCACACCGTTTCCCTCATGGGTATCGTAAATCTCGTTTCCGATACTCCACATCACAATGCAGGGATGGTTCCTGTCATGGCGCACCCAGGCCGCACAGTCCCTCCCGTACCATTCATCAAAATAATTGGCGTAGTCGTAAGTAGTCTTGTTTTTCTGCCACATGTCAAAACATTCACTGACCACCAGAAAGCCCATACTGTCAGCCATATTCAGGAAGGCTTCATCCTGTGGATTGTGACTGCATCGGATTGCATTCACCCCCATGGACCTGAGCTTGAGCAGCTTGCGCCTTAATGCCTGGACAGTGAACTCCGCACCAAAGAGACCAAAGTCATGATGCTCGCAGACACCTTTTATCTTTACGTGGCGCCCATTTAAAATAAAGCCCTCGTCGTAGTCAAAGCAGTAAGACTTGAACCCAACCTGTTTTATACATGAATCCACCAGCTGACCATTCTTGAGAATCTGAGTTTCCAAAGTGTAGACATTCGGTTCCTCAAGACTCCACACATGCGGCTGATGAACAATGAAAGTCTCGGTATCAAGGAGAATCACTTTTTGCGGGTCAAAGAGTTCGCCCATAGCCGGAGCCATGCGTTTTTCCTCCCTGACACTGGCACTCTGGAGCTTCATCTGAACCTGACTGCCGGAAGAGTCGCGCAGAATATGCCTTACCTGAAGTTCCTGGGGATCCACATGCCCCCTGTTCACTTCAGTCTGAACAGACACCGACCAGTCGCAGGAACCTTCGCATTCAGGACGGGCCACAAAATACACACCGTCAGTTTCAAGCCGTGCCGGTCCCGTAGTCCTAAAATACACATTGCGGAAAATACCCGCTCCGGAATACCACCGGCTGTTCGGGTGCTGGTAGACGCAGATTAGTTCCACAACATTTTCGCCGCTCTGGACATACGGACTGATTTCAAACTCAACGCAAGTGTAACCGTACTTCCATTCGCAGGCCTTGTGCCCGTTCACCCACACAGTCCAATTCATGTACACGCCGTTAAAGCAGAGGTAATAGCGCTCATTGTCATCCGGCTCCAGCTTGAACTTTTTACGGTAAAACCCGACGGTATTGGCATAGAGATTCTTGGTGTCATAGATCAGATAATCATGCGGAACCCTCACAGGCACCATAGTTTCCGGCCACTGGCCGTAAAACTGCGATGGTCTGAAAATTACCGCTTCGCCACTAGTTCCGGCAGTCTGATTCTCAAGTTCTTTTTTTGCAAAGGTCCATCCATCCGTAAACAATTCGCGCATATAGTTCTCCGTTTTTTACAATTAATAAGTAGCCAGGGCAACAGCAAAAGTCAGCAGAATAATGCCATCACAACCTTAAACATTTTCCGAAATTCCGTCTACTCAATTGTAACACCGTAACAAAACTTTTTTCAACCAATTTTTCATGAGGAAAACAGCGTTTTTTATAGAAAGGAAGTCACGCTTATTGGAAAAATGCAGGCACTCAGGATAGATGCGTAGTCGTACTTGCCAGGCTCATAGCCCTGATTGGAGGGGCGCGTGGGTGACAGGAACTGGCACCCACAGCGTTACGGCACACAGGGCCGTAATGGAGGGCGCTGCCCGGAACCCCGCAAAGCAGGGAAGCGGCGCAGTGCGCTCCATATTATAGAAAATTATCTTTTGTTGTTGTAGTAACCGGCGTTCCAGCGCAGTTCGTTGCGGACTGAAGGAATTGTTGAATTCTTGTCGATTACGACGCATTCGATGCCGACCATTTCGCACCAGTCACGCAGCATGTCTGAAGTGATGATGTTGCTGAATGCTGTGTGGTGTCCGCCGCCTGCGAGAATCCATGCTTCTGCACTTGTAGAAAGGCTTGGGTATGGCTTCCAGAGCATACGTGCGACCGGCAGTTTTGGAAGCGGTGCTTCCGGCGGAATGACGTTGATTTCGTTGACTACGCAGCGGAAGCGGTTACCCATGTCCACGACTGCGGCAACAAGTCCGTCGCCTTCGAGTGTGTTGAATACCATGCGTGCCGGCGGCTCCTTGTCGCCGATGCCAAGGTGATGGACTTCAATCTTTGGCTTGGAAACTGCAATTTCAGGGTCGACTTCGAGCATGTGGCTTCCCATGTTGGCTTCTTTGCCCGGTACCAGGTTGTATGTGTAGTCTTCCATAAAGGCATTGCCTTTCTTTCCGGCTTCAAGCTGGCCTGCTGTCATCACTTTGAATGTGCGGACCATACATGAGGTCTTCCAGTCGCCTTCTGCGCCAAAGCCGTAACCGTCGGCCAAAAGACGCTGAATTGCGAGACCCGGCAGCTGCTTCATTCCGTGCAGATCCTGGAAGTTGGTGCAGAGTGCGTTTCCGTTGTTGTCCTTAAGGAAGCGGCGCAGTGCAATCTCAATCTTTGCCTGTTCCTTGATCTGACCGTTGATGAAGTCCTTGTCAAAGCCGTTGCCTGTATTGTAGTTGATTTCGTACTTTGTGTTGTACTCGTCAAAGAGTGCGTTCACATCTGCATCGCTGACTTCGTTCATGTATGCGACAAGGTCACCGATTCCGTAATATGGTACGGACCAGCCGAACTTGAGCATTGCCTCCACTTTGTCGCCGTCTGTGACCGCAACTTCGCGCATATTGTCGCCGAAGCGGATACAGCGGAGCTCTTTTCCGTCTGCCACTGCACGTGCCACACGCATCCAGTCCGCAATGCGCTTCTGGGTGTCAGGGTTGTTCCAGTGTCCGGCAATGACCTTGCGGGGAAGATCCATGCGGCTTGTGATAAAGCCGAATTCGCGGTCACCGTGGGCGCTCTGGTTCAGGTTCATGAAGTCCATGTCCATAGTGGCATAAGGAATCTCGACGTTGTACTGGGTGTTCAGCTGAAGAAGAGGTTTCTTGTAAGCGTTAAGACCTGCAATCCACATCTTTGCAGGACTGAATGTATGCATCCAGCAGATGACACCGGCGCAGGCATTGTTTGCATTTGCGCGCTCAAGCATGTCGCGGATGGAAGAAGGTGTAAGCAGAGTTTCCTGCCAGACCAGTTTGCATGGCAATGTACCGCTGGCGTTCA
>CAMNHD010000195.1 GCA_946538875.1 uncultured Treponema sp. | reverse complement strand
TTATATTCTCAAAAACTTAGTTAGGTAACTAACTTTTATTAAGACTACCATGCAAGATGAAAACTTAGACTTTGGCGGAATGATACTTATGGTTGCAAACAAAATCAGGCATTCATTTACCGCAATCCACAGCGCCGACCTTCTTAGTCCCGCACAGGGACGGGTTCTGCATTTTATTCTTGGTTCTCCTAAACAGGTCCTTATACAAAAGGACATAGAAGAAGAATTCAACATAAGGCCTTCCTCTGTTTCCGACATCATACGGCACCTGGAATCCAAAGGATTTATCCTTCGCTCACAGGTTGATTCGGACAGCAGGCAAAAGCAGATTCTCCCCACGCAAAAGGCCCTGGAATACAGAGACTTTGTTCACTCTGACATGAAAAATATAAACCAAAGGCTGACGGAGGGATTTTCTGAAAACCAGCAGAAACAGTTTTACAGACTTCTCTGCAAGATGGCGGAAAATCTTTAGCCTCATCAAAAAACAAAAAGTCAGACAACTCAAGAGGTAAACTATTTAGGGGTAAATATATTATGGATAACAATTCTACACAACCGAACATCCTCGGTACAGAAAAGATTGGCAGACTTCTCGCAAAATTTGCCATACCGGGAATCGCTTCCATGGTCATCAATGCTCTGTACAACATTGTGGACCAGATTTTTATCGGCCAGTATGTAGGCTATCTTGGTAACGCCGCCACAAATGTGGTGTTCCCGCTCACAACTTTTGCAATGGCCTTTGCACTTATGATTGGAGACGGCGCCGCAAGCTACATGAGCCTTATGCTTGGAAAAAGGGAAGAAAAAAAGGCGGCACAGGGAACAGTTGCAGGAATGATTTTTATTGTGGTGTCAGGAATATTCATAGCACTGCTGTACACCGCACTGCTTCCCCAGCTTTGCAGACTCTTTGGCGCCACGGAAAACGTAATGCCGTACGCCCTTCGCTACGGAGGAATCATCTCCCTGGGCATTCCGTTCTGTGCCGTGTGTGCCGGCTACGCAAGCATCATACGCGCCGACGGTTCGCCAAAATACAATATGGTTGGTCTTATCACAGGCTGTGTGTTGAACCTGATTGGTGACCCTCTCTTCATCAAGGTGTTCAAGCTTGGAGTAGCAGGTGCCGCATGGGCAACAATAATCGGACAGATTGCCAATGCCATCATCAACTTCTGCTATATTCCACGCATCAAATCAGTAAAAATTACCAGGGCAGACATAAAGCCGAGCATCAGGCAGTTGGGCAATGTGCTCAAGCTTGGCCTTTCCAGCTTCATCTCACAGGTGGCGCTTGTAGTTGTCATCGCAGTACAGAACAACATCATGCGCTCAACCGGAGCAGAGAGTGTTTACGGACCGGACATGCCTATTGCGGCGCTCGGCGTCACCATGAAGGTGTTCAGTATACTTATGGTGATAGTGATTGGTCTTGCCGCAGGCGCTCAGCCAATCTGGGGCTACAACTATGGTGCAAAGCAGTACGACCGCGTCAAAAAGACACTGAAAATAGTAATACTCTTTTCCACAGTTGTGATGTTCCTGGCACTGTTTATCTTCCAGCTCTTTCCGATGGCAGTAGTCAGCATATTCGGTTCCGAGGATGAAGTGTACAACCGCTTTGCAAAGCTCACCCTGAGAATCTTCCTTATGCTGGTACCGTTCTCAGGATTCCAGCTGGTCATGGGCATTTTCTTTCAGGCAGTAGGAAAACCCGCACAGGCTTCCATCATCTCCATGTCCAAGCAGATAATTTTTTCTATCCCGGCGACAATAATACTTGCCAAGCTGATGGGCATAGAAGGAGTGCTTTGGTCAGGACCTGTCTCCGACCTTCTGGCTTTTATCCTTTCGCTGGTACTATTAATCTGCTCGTGGAAGTCCATATTCGGTTCCGAATCGTCAGAGGAAGGAGAACAGAAAAAGAACAGTTTACTCAACAGCCCATACAGCCGCAGCCAGGATGGAACTTCAAGGCTCATCAACGGAAAGCCTCTTGTAATAAGCATCGGCCGCACTTATGGCTCCGGCGGAAGAACTGTTGGAAAACTTGTGGCGCAAAAACTGAATGTGCCGTATTATGACTATGCACTGATTCAGGAAGCGGCAGACGAAAGCGGACTCAGTGCAATGTTCCTTGCATTTATGGATGAAAAACCACTGACTGCAGGAGCCATTTCAAGCGCAGCACCTTCGGTCGCAAACTCCAGCACAGATATGAGTGCTATTCAGCAGGCGGCAGAAGAAGCCCGGAGCGCAGTGATTCAAAAAGTTGCCGCAAAGGGAAGCTGTGTTATTGTCGGAAGGAGAGCAGATCAGATTCTAAAAGACAAGGTGCCTGTATTCAAAGTATTTGTCACCAAGCCGCTTGAACAGAGAATCGAAACTGTAAGCGCAAGGGAAAACCTCAGTCCGTCAGAAGCGGAGAAACTTGTGCGCCACTCCGACAAACAGAGGGCTGCTTACTACAATGAAAGCGCACCAGGATTGTGGGGCAACGCAAAGAATTACAATCTTTGTGTGGACACCGGTTCAATGACCACAGAAAGTGCCGCTGAACTGGTGGTACAGACTGTCCTTAATATGTAGACTAGCCCCGATTGTAAGGGACGCAGAGCGTGCCTGACGGTTCACCGGCAGGCCGTAGCCCTGGAAAGCGGGGAAGCGGTGCAGGCGGCTCCAGTCCCTTTGCAAACGAATTACTGTTTCACATCATTTTCATCAAACGGGTCGCCGCATTCCGGACAGAACTTTGGCGGTTTGGTCGGATCGGCAGGTTCCCATCCGCATTTGTCGCAGCGGTAGAGAGGTGCTCCCTTTGGCTTGGGCTTTCCACATTCGGAGCAGAATTTTCCCTTGTTCACCGCACCGCAATCGCAGGTCCAGCCAGCTGCGGTTCCTGCGGCCGGTTTTGGTTTTCCGCACTCCATACAGAAGGCACCGGTGTTCACAGTACCACATGCGCACTTCCATGAATTTGCTGCCGGAGCCTGTTGTGCTGGTACCGCCTGCTGAGTCTGTGCCTGGGCAGCTCCCATTCCAAAGAGATTCTGAATGCTTGCTCCTCCCGCCTGGTTTGCCATTCCCATTCCCATGAATGCTGTAGCGGCTCCGTTCGGGTTTGCACCGGCACTTTCCATTGCAGCGGCCTGGGCACCAACAAGTCTTGCGGCGGCCATAGTGGGATCGGTGTAGGCAGCCATCTCCTGCATCTGCTTGATTTTCTTTTCGTCTTCTTCATCAGCCTTGAGCGAAGAGATACCGAATGAAACAATCTCTATACCGCGCAGGTCGCGCCACTTTGCAGAAAGTTCCTGGTTGAGCGAAGAGGCAAGTTCTGTGGTATGCCCCGGAAGCGCAGAATACCTGATGCCCAGTTCGGAAACACGTGCAAATGCCGGCTGAAGTGCTGTGAGCAGTTCCGTCTTGAGCTGACTGTCAATATTGTCGCGGGTGTATTCGGTCGATACGTTTGCGCAGACGTTGGTGTAGAACAGAATCGGGTTCGAAATGTGGTAGCTGTATTCGCCAAAACACTTGATGCCTATGTCCATGTCCAGACGTGCCCTCTGGTCCACCACTCGGAATGGTACCGGAGACGCGGTCCCATATTTGTTGCCGATTATTTCCTTGGTGTTGATGTAGTACACACGCTGATCCTTTGGAGGTTCACCGCCGAATGTAAACCTGCGGCCGATATCCTTAAAGGTGTCAAGAATGCTTTGACCAAGTTTTCCTGCAAAGATTGAAGGCGATGTGGAAGAATCGTACACAAATTCACCAGGCTGGGCGCAAAGCTCCGCAACTTTTCCCTGGTCCACAATTATCATGCACTGACCGTCCGCAACAGCAATCACGGAGCCCTTTGAGATGATATTGTCCGTTCCCTTTGTGTTGGAAGACCTTCCGCCAACACGCTTGATTCCTTTTGTCACCAACACATCAGCCGGCATAGACTCACAGTAAAAGTATTCCTTCCACTGATCAGCCAGCGTTCCACCCAAGGCTCCTAAACCTGCTTGAATTAATCCCATTTATTCCTCCAAAGTTTTATTTATCAAAGACAATTGCAAAAAGTCAGATACGTTTTGTAATTGTAAGGTGAAATAACAAAAAATGCAGAAACACCATCTGCCGGAAGCACCATGGCCGCCGGAACCACCAGGCCTGCCGCTTGGCCTGTGACTGTAAGAGCCGCCGCTTGGTCTGTGACCGTAGGAACCGCCTCCGTGGTAAGAACCGCCGCCCGCTCCACCGCTAAAACCG
>CAMNHD010000194.1 GCA_946538875.1 uncultured Treponema sp. | reverse complement strand
TCCAGGAATAAGCTCTGTGCTGGAATTCTCTGCAAAACTAAAAAAGCCTTGGAATGAATGGCACTTGCTTTCAAATCATGGTAGAAAAGTAAATCTCTTGGCGGAGATTCTTCGCTTTAATAAATTATGTATCCTTCTGGGAAAACTGGATTCTGTAAAAAAAATGCTGGCGGGTTTTATTCAGCTGCAGGATTCAGAGTTTTTTTCACGTATAGAGATTACTCTTGGCTGCAATTTAGGGTTGGCAAGTGAAAATATTATTGGCGGAACGCCTTTGCAACTACTGGACTCTCAGCTGCCTGAGGGATTGTATATACTCCTTGCGGAATATAACTTGAATCCTTTGTTCAGTGTAAGGACAAGTTTTCCAGATGATTTTTTTATCCGTGGAACTGTACCGATGACCAAACGTGCTGTGCGCAGTATAGTTTTGGATTCATTAAAACTACAGTCAGATTCTATAATTTGGGATATAGGCTGCGGAACTGGTTCAGTTACCGTAGAAGCGGCACTGCAGGCATATAAAGGTGCGGTATATGCAATTGATTCAAATGAAGAAGCTGTTGCACTGACCAGAAAGAATTGTGACAGACTTCTGCTAAGCAATGTAAATATTATCCATGCCTGCGCTCCTGACGGACTTGAGACTCTGGAAAGTCCCACAAACGTTTTTATTGGCGGCAGCGGTGGACATTTAAAGTCAGTGATAGATTTAGTACTGAAAAAAAATCCTGATGCCATAATTGTAATTACGGCGGTGACGCTAGAGACTTTGACGAATATTGTTGAATATATAAAAGAAAATCAAAGTCTAAGATATGATTGCATCCAGATACAGGTATCAAATACAGTAAAAGCAGGTGGCCATCACTTGATGAAGGCAGAGAACCCGGTTTACGTTGTCCAGATATCCCGGGAGGGCAAAAAAGACGATGACTAAATCCTGCCCGGAAAAAGAATATAAGATACCGCGTATTCTTGTTGCATCCACTTCAAGCAATTCCGGTAAGACTTTTTTTACTTGTGGACTTCTCAATCTGCTTAAGCAGTCTGGAAAGAGTGTCAGAGCATTTAAATGCGGGCCGGATTATATTGATCCCATGTTTCACAGTAGAGTCCTTGGAATAAAGTCTTCAAATATTGATACTTTTTTTACCGGACCGGAATTAACCAAAACCTTATTTCCAGAAAAATGCTCACATAATGAAATAGCTGTGATAGAAGGTGTCATGGGTCTTTATGACGGTATGAGCTGGGATAGTAGCAAGGCATCTGCCTACGATGTTGCCGGCGTTTTAGAATGTCCTGTGGTATTGCTTGTTGATGCTTCTGGAATCAGCCGCTCCATACTGGCCTTGATTAAGGGCTTCCTTGATTATGACGTGCATCATCTGATAAAAGCCATTGTTCTTAACAGGACCAGCCATTCAGGAGCAAAGATGCTGATTCCTGCTATAGAAAAAGAATTTCCTGACTTGAAAGTCCTTGGGTATGTGCCTAAGATAAAAGACGCTGGTTTTGAAAGCAGACACTTGGGGCTGGTTCTTCCTGATGAAATTAATTCTATTAACAAAAAAATATCCTTGATATCGGATGAATTGCAAAATACTCTGGATGTAAAACTACTGCTTGAAACTGCTGAATCTGCTCCGCAATTAAAGGCGAACTCTCCGGAACATATTCTTGGAATGGAATCTGAGCTGCGTTTTGAAGGACTTAAGATTGCCGTTGCCAGGGACAGCGCATTTTGTTTCTATTACGAAGACAATCTCAATCTATTAAGAAAACTGGGTGCAGAAATAGAATATTTTTCGCCATTGGTGGACAGCTTTTTACCAGAGTGCAGCGGAATGATTTTAGGTGGCGGTTATCCCGAACTTTATGCTGAAAAACTTTCTGAAAATAAAAAAATGATGAAGCGCATAAAAGAGCTTGTTGAGCAAGGACTTCCAGTACTTGCCGAGTGCGGCGGATTTATGTATCTCCAGCAAAGTCTCACATATAATGGCACTTACCAGATGTGCGGTGTTTTGAATGGAAATACAAGATATACAGATTCTTTGGTAAGATTCGGCTATGCATTATTTGAAGATGTAAAAAGCAGTGTCTTTGGTGGAGAAATCCGTGGACACGAATTCCACTACTTTGACAGCGATGACAATGGCGAAATTTTTACTGCCAGAAAACCCACCGGGCAAAAAAGCTGGAAATGTGTACAGCATTATAAAAATGTGATTGCAGGATTTCCACATTTCTATTACTATTCAAATCCGGAATTTGCAGTATCTTTTTTAAACAAAGCAAAAGAATTTTCTAGTCAAGGGAGAATGGTATAATGGATAATTCTTCAGCCTTTTTTGAAAATTCAGACTGCCCATACTATCCATGTCATAAAGGTATTGAGCATATAAACTGTCTGTTCTGCTATTGTCCCCTCTATCATCTAGCCGCATGTCCAGGTAAGCCTGATTATGTAGAAAAGAACGGGCGTCTTTTAAAACGCTGTACAGACTGCACCTTTCCGCACAAAAAGGAAAACTATGAAAAAATCATTGAAATCCTAAAATGTCAAAGTAAGATTGAACAGCATTCACCGGATATTCATGGCGGCAGCGATTCTTCAAGCGCATATTTGAACTCAAGTAAATTACCGCTTGATTTCTCCATCAATACCAATCCTTTGGGATTACCTAAAAACCTTTCTTCCAAATGGGAATCACTTAAAAAAGCGGCAGAGCTTTACCCGGAACCTCACTCGGAGACACTGGCAAAAGCATTCAGCAGAAAACTCAAGATAAGTGAAGATTCACTTATAATTACAAACGGAGCCTCGGAGGCAATCAGTCTGGCTCTGCAGATCATACACCCACATACGGCCCTGCTTCCGGTTCCCACATTCAGCGGTTATTTTAAGCCCCTGGAAAGCATCAACTGCAGAATACAAAAGCTTCTCCTTAAGCCTGAGGACTCCTTCACCCTTAATAAAAATATCTTTCCCCTTCTTGAAAACAAACCCGACATACTGATATTATGTAATCCAAACAATCCGACGGGACTCTGCATTTCAAAAGATTTGCTGATGGAGCTGTTCGAATTTTGCAAGGAAAATGGAATATGGATTCTGCTTGATGAAAGTTTTATGTCATTTGTTTCAGATGATAAATATTTTTCACTCAAGGAAAAAATTTCTGAATATAGCCGTCTTGTGATTGTCGACTGTTTTACAAAAAAGTTTTGTCTGCCTGGATTAAGACTTGGATATGCACTTTGTACTGACAAATTCTTCATGAAGAAAATGAAGGAGCTCCAGACAGAGTGGAGTGTTTCCACGATTGCGCAGAAGGCAGGACTTGAATGTCTTGAGCAGGAAATATATCTTGAATCCACCAGAAAACTGGTGCGGACAGAAAGGGAATGGCTTTTGAACGAGCTGAAATCGCTTGGATTTGAAGTCTATCCCTCCGACGCAAATTTCATTTTGTTTCGGGCGACACCAGAACTTGCCGGACATCTGCTTGAAAGGGGTGTAGTGATTCGTAAATGTGCAGGCTTTGATTGTCTTGATGAAAGTCATTTTAGGATAGCTGTAAAACAGCATGAACAGAATTCTGAACTTATAAGCTTTATAAAAGAGGTTTGTAAATGAACAGTGAAATCAACAGGATTATTTCTTCAATCACAGATATAAACCGTCGTCTTGTGACTGAGGCAAAAATGTTCCAGGACACACTAGCCATGCCACCTTCCAGCCTGGGGAGACTACAGGAGATAGCTCAGAAACTTTGCGGTATACAGCACAAGCTCATGCCGGAAGTAAATAAAAAACGCATTGTTGTGATGTGCGCGGACAACGGAGTAGTCAGTCAGGGGGTGGCCAGTGCACCACAGTCCGTGACAGCCCGTCAGGCAGAAAATATGACAATGTACAAAACTGGTATGTCTTCAATAGCACATCATTTTGGTGCGGAAGTTCAGGTGGTGGATGTTGGAATCGCAACGGCCAGTTTTTCCACTTTGATAAAGAATAAAAAAGTGATGAAAGGAACCAACGATATAAGTATTGGGCCGGCCATGTCAGAGTCTCAGATGGAAGAAGCAATTCTTGCCGGAATCAAGACAGCAGAAGAGGCGTATGAAGACGGCGTCCAGCTTCTTGGGGCAGGAGAGATGGGAATTGGTAACACAACAACCTCGTCTGCAATAATTGCAGTTTTGACAGGTCTTCCTCCCGAAAAGGTCACAGGTACAGGCGGCGGACTGACACATCAGGGACTTCTCCACA